>JBARWP010000414.1:0-1863 GCA_049646905.1 Pseudaminobacter sp.
GCTACGCGGCCTGCGAGCTTGCGGGCTATATCGCGGCAACAGTGAACTGGCGTCTGGCCGCGCCTGAAATCGAATGGATACTCGGCAATTCCTCGCCGCGTGTGCTGGTGTTCGAGGCGCAATATACCGAAACCATCGACAGGATCCGCGACAGGCTGGATTTCATCGAACTGTTCCTGTGCGTCGGCGGTTCGACGCCTGCATGGGCGGAGGACTATCATGCCTTCCGCGATTCCGGCGACAAGGAAGGCGCGCCGTCGCGCCCGCTTCCCGACGAAATCATGCACCTCATCTATACGTCCGGCACGACGGGCCGCCCCAAGGGCGCGATCCGCACGCACCGCTCCGAAATCGCGGTCGGCATATTGATGGCGACCGAACTCGGCCTGATCGTATCGGACAGGCTGCAACTCATCATGCCGGTGTTCCATGTCGGCGCGCGCTTCCTCCAGATGGCGGTGCATATGCGCGGCGGCAGCGTCGTGCTGCATCGCAGCTTCAATCCTGCCGAAGTGCTTGACGCCATCGAGCGCGAGCGCGTGACCATGACACACATGGCTCCGACAATGGTGCAGGCGATGCTGGAACAGCCCGGCATCGAGAAGCGCGACCTGAAATCGCTGCACACGATCTGCTATTCGGCAGCGCCCATGCCGGTGCCGGTATTGAAGCGCGGGCTTGAGCTTCTCGGCCCGGTGTTCCTGCAACTCTACGGCATGACCGAAGGCGGCGGCACAACGCTGCACAAGCGCCAGCACAAGCTCGACGGTACGGAGCAGGACCTGAAGCGTCTTGGCTCCATCGGGCAGGCCGCGCCCAATGTGGATGTCAAGATCATCGACGAGGAAGGCCGGGAAATGCCGGTCGGCCAGCCGGGCGAGATCCTGACGCGCACCGAAACCCACATGGCGGGCTACTGGAACAATTCTGCCGCGACGGTGGCGGCGCTGCGGGACGGCTGGTATCACACCGGCGACCTCGGCTATGTGGACGAGGAAGGCTTCGTCTATCTGGTTGACCGCAAGAAGGACATGATCGTGTCCGGCGGCGAGAACATCTATTCGCGCGAAGTCGAGGAAGCGCTTGCCACGCATGCCGCCATTGCCGATGTCGCCGTGATCGGCGTCAAGGACGACTATTGGGGCGAAACGGTGCGCGCCATCGCCGTGCTGCGCGCAGGCAAGGCCGTGTCGGAAGCCGAACTGATCGAGCACTGCAAGACGCAGATCGCCAGCTACAAGAAGCCAAAATCCATCCTGTTCGTGGATGAGCTGCCGCGCCTGCCGAGCGGCAAGATCAACAAGGTCGCGTTGCGCCAGACTCATGGCGCACCGGAGGCGAAAGGGTAGCCGCACATGTCGGGCGAGGCGCACAACACTCCGGTTACACGCTGGCTGGCGGAACGGGCTTCGGCCATCCGCCACGACGGGCTCCCTTCCGATGCGCTGACAGTGGCGCGCCAGTGCATTCTCGACTGGTATGCCGTCACGCTCGCCGGCGCGAGCGAGCCTGCCGTCACCCTGCTTGCGGATGAAGTGCTGTCGGAGGGCGCGGCACCCGTCGCTTCCCTGGTCGGCCTGCAGTCGCGGACGTCGCCGCTCAACGCCGCACTCATCAACGGAACCGCCTCGCACGCGCTCGACTTCGACGATGTCAATCTCGCCATTCTCGGTCATCCGACGGTCGCGCTGCTACCGGGCCTGCTGGCGCTGGCCGAACAGACCGGCGCGACGCAGGACGAAATCCTCACCGCCTTCGTGGCCGGTTATGACGTGGTGTGCCGGGTCGGTCTGCTGACCAGCCCCAGCCACTACGATCACGGCTTTCACGCCACATCGACCGTGGGCAGCATCGGTGCGGCGG
>JBARWP010000415.1:0-5259 GCA_049646905.1 Pseudaminobacter sp.
CGGTAGCTCAGTGGTAGAGCACTCCCTTGGTAAGGGAGAGGTCGAGAGTTCAATCCTCTCTCGCAGCACCAGATCGCTTTTCCCTTGACCCCACAAGAATTCCGCTGCCCCGAGCTTCGGCCTGCCGCGCTGTCATGCCTGAGGCGGGAACCCGGCCTGCACGCTTGCGCACAGGCCGGGCAAGAGTTCCGCTGTCAATCGCCGTAGATGTCGAAGTCGAAATATTTGGCGACGATCTTGCCATAGGTGCCGTCGGCGACGATGGCGTCGATGGCTGCGTTCAGGTTTTCGCGCAGCTTGTCGTCGCCCTTGCGCACCGCGATGCCGGTTTCGGAGTCGGTCCCGCTGATGTCGCCGATCATCTTGCAGCATTCCTCGCCGTTGGTCTTCATCCAGTCGACCAGGACGAACTTGTCGGCAACCACGGCATCGATGCGGCCATTGGTCAGGTCGGCCATGGCTTCATCCTGCGTGGGATACTGCTTCACGTCCGCACCGGCCTTTGCATAGAAGTCGTCGGCATAGATGGCCTGCGTGGTCGAGGCCTGCGCGCCGACCGTCTTGCCGGCGACTGCGGCCGGTTCGGTCGAAGTCAGGTCGGAATCCTTGCTTGCGACGAGCGCAAGCGGTGTCACGTAGTATTTGTTGGTAAAGTCGACCTGCTTCTTGCGCTCGTCGGTTATCGTCATGGACGCGACGATGGCGTCGAACTTGCCTGCCTGCAGCGCGGGAATGATCCCGTCCCAGTCCTGCGTCACGAGTTCGCATTCCACCTTCATCTGCGCGCACAGCGCCTCGGCGACATCGACGTCGAAGCCGACCAGCTTGCCGTCGGCCGTCAGATTGTTGAAGGGTGGATAGGCACCTTCCGTACCGATTTTCAGCTTGGTGGCGTCCTGCGCGAATGCCGTCCCGAGCCCGAGTGCCAGGATGGCGGCGGCCAGCGGGCCGGCAAAATTGGATATTTTCATCTGATCCTCCATTGATGGCCATCGCTGGGATGAGCCGTGCGACATCTGCGGGCGCGCGCCATGTGCCATGATTTGTCGCGTGATCCCGGAATCTTGCGCGTCCAGCCGGGCGCAGCGTTGCAATCTGCACCAGTTGAAGGAATTTCACCAGATTTCTTGCGCAAGCGCCGCATTATTGTTGCGTTCGGCCCGTGCCGGGCCGAAGCGAGGCTATCGCAGATTGAACTGGACGGGCAGCGAGAGCTTCATGCGGCTGGAGGCGAGCTCTGGCGGCGGGGCCGGCACCGGCGAGGCGCGGTTGACCATTTCCAGGGCGGCCTTGTCCAGTTCCGGGTTGCCGGATGAGCTTGCGATCCTGGCGGAAATGACAGAGCCGGATGCATTGATGGCGAAGCTCACCTGCACCATGCCTTCTTCGCCGCGCGATTTCGCTCCACGCGGATAGCGCTTGTGCCGGTTGATCCATGCCAGAACGCGCGATTGCCAGCGCGCGGGGCTGACCGATGGCGCCTTGGAGGCCTTGCTGCTGCGCGAATTCTGCTCGGAAGGCGTGGGCTTTGCCTCGGCCGTTTTCGGCGTCGGTTCCTTGCGTTCCGGCTTTTTCTCCACCCGCTTGGGCTTCTTGGGCGCAGGCTTTTCCTTCGGCTTGTCCTCGAGGATCGGCCGGGGCTGCGGCAGCATCGCCACCACTTCCGGCGTCACCACGTCCGGGACCTCTATCTCGTCGATCAGCGGTTCAACGGTTTGGGTCTCGACTTCCTCGGGTTGCACGTCCTCGATCGGCTCGATCGTGTCTGGTTCCAGGGCAGCCGTTTCCAACGGTTCTTCCAACGGCTCAACCATTTCCGCTTCGGCACTTTCCGTCGGCTCGACAACCTCTTCGACAGCTTCCGTAACTTCCTCGACCGGCTCGATCGCGTCATCGACGGTCTCTTGAGGGGTGGCGTCCGATGCCACCGCATCCGGCAATGTCATGGGAAGCGGGGTGAGGTCGATTTCGAGCGCCTGTTCAGCCGCATCCATCGCCATATCGGCTGGCGAGGTTTGCAGCGCATAGGCTGCCAGCCCGTGGGCTCCCAGCATGAAAAGCGCTGCACTGCCCCATAGCGCGGCCTCGCGCAGCGACAGGATACCGGGTGCCTTCCTCATTGGCTTGCCGCCGAAGTATTAGCGCCAGGCACCATTTCGAGACCTACAAGCGCGACCTTGAGATAGCCGCTGGCGCGCAGCAGGTTCATCACGTCCATCAGGTCGCCATAGGCGACTGCCTTGTCTGCGCGCAGCAGGATGCGTGTCTCCTTGTCGCCGCCTGTGCGGCCGTCGAGATTTGCGCCGAACCCCTCGCGGGCGATCACCTCATTGCCGATGGCGAGTACGAGGTCTTCCTTGAGCGTCAGGAAGATCGGCTTTTCCGGCCGCGGCGCTGCCTGGGCGGTCGAGCCGGGCAGATCGACATTGACATCGACCGTGGCCAGCGGTGCTGCGACCATGAAGATGATCAAGAGAACGAGGATGACGTCGATGAACGGCGTGACATTGATCTCGTGAGTTTCCTCCAGATCGTCGCCGGCGCGTTCCTTGATACTGCCTGCCATGGCGTTTTTCCCTACTCGGCCGCCATTGCCCTGCGCGGGACCGCGCGGAAATCGAGGTCGCGGCTCACAAGGCGCTCCACCGCAGCACTGGCGTCGGCAAGTGCCTGCCGGTAGCCGGCGATCGAGCGGGCAAAGACGTTATAGATCACAACTGCCGGTATTGCCGCGACAAGCCCCAGCGCGGTGGCGAGCAATGCCTCGGCGATGCCCGGCGCCACCACGGCCAGATTGGTGGTCTGTGCTTCCGAAATACCGATGAAAGCGTTCATGATGCCCCACACAGTGCCGAACAGGCCGACGAACGGTGCCGTCGAGCCGATCGTCGCCAATACACCCGTGGCACGGGCCATGCGCCGTCCCGCCTGCGCCTCGATACGCGACAAATGCGACGACACCCGCTCCTTCACGCCATCGCCCTTTGCATAGTCGAGCACGCCCTCGGAGAGCCCGACCTCGTGATGGGCGGCCTGCACCATGAGGGCAGCCGGATCGTTCTGGTTCGACATGCCGGGCGCCAACTCGGTAAGGCTGCCGGCGTCCATGATGCGGCGGAGCGCGCGCTGTGCCCGCATTTTGGCCGCGGTGAGTTCCAGCGACTTGGCAAGCCACACCGTCCAGGTGACCAGCGAGGCGAAGGCAAGGCCGATCATCACCGCCTTGACGACGATGTCGGCGCTCATGAACATGCCCCAGGGCGAAAGGTCGTGCGGCAAGGCCGTGTCGACCTCCGGCTGCGCCTCGTCGAGATCAGCCTGTGCATCGCTGCTATCCGGTTGCGCGTCACCGGCATCCGGCTGCTGCTCATCGCCGCTATCCGGGGCCTGCACCGTTGGTCCAGGCGTGGGCTCAGCCTGGGCGGGGGCCGGGGACTGGAGGTCTTGCGCTGTCCCGATCGCGGGGATCATCAGCAATGATGCCGCAAACAGCAGGGCGGCGATAATCTTGATCACGGTTGGCTTCCTGAGGGGTTTTATTTCTTGACTTTTATACTCAACTAACGAGGCCGATCAATGGCCGATCGGCATTTTATTGGCAGGGTTGCTGTCAGTCCGATTGGATGGCGTGCCATGTGCCTGTCCGAAAATGGTGCAGGCCGTCGTCTCCTGCCGTTTGGGGCGGGGAAAACCCGCGAACTCACAAGGGTGGAACGCCGGCCGGCATTGATTGTCCGGGGCGGGCAGTCAATGATGCCCGTCCCCGTGCAAGGTCTAAACCGAATATGACGCCTGATGCAGCGTTGACATATATCCTTTCTGGCGTCTCGCCCATCGGCTCGACCGAACCTGTCCCGCTCAACGCGGCGTTGGGCCGGGTCGTTACCGAGGACATCTGTTCGTCGGCAAGACTTCCGGCCTTCGATAATTCCGCGATGGATGGTTTTTGCATCCATGCCGACGATCTTGGCGGCGAACTGCCGTTCAGGCTTCGCCTCCAGGCCGGGTTGCGGGCGGGTGACCGGCCAGATGCCATGCTTCAGCCGGGCCATGCGATCCGCATCATGACCGGCGCGATGGTGCCGGTCGGTGCGGCGGCGGTCGTGCTCGACGAGGGCGCCGAAATCGCCGACGGTTTGGTCACGATCCGCCGCGCCGTCGCACCCGGCAAGAACATCCGCCGCACCGGCGAGGATGTCGAGGCCGGCACGACCATCGTTCCGGCAGGTTCCCGGCTGACCACGCGGCATCTGGCGCTGCTTGCGGCGGCCGGGGTCCAGCGGGTCCAAGTGCGCCGTGCTCCGCGCGTTGGCGTGATGTCGACTGGAAACGAGCTGCTGGAGCCGGGAGAAGTAGCCGGAAACGGCCGGATCGTCGAGGTCAACCGGTTCTTCCTCTTGTCGATGCTGAGATCGGCTGGTGCGGTCGTGACCGATCTCGGTATCGTCCGCGACGATCTCGATTGTCTGGCCGGTGCCTTTGCCGCCAATCGGGGTCTCGACCTGATCGTCACATCCGGAGGCGTCGCGGGAAGCGAGGCCGATCTGGTCACTGCCGCAGTGTCCGCGGCAGGGGGCAGCACCTCGGTCTGCGCGCTGGCGCTGCGGCCCGGCAAGCCGATCGCATTCGGCTCGTTGGGGCATTGCCGCACGCTGCATTTGCCGGGAAACCCGATGGCGACGCTGGTGACGGCTTTTCTGTTCCTGTTGCCGCTCGTGCGCATGCAGGCCGGGCTCGATCCGCGCAACCACCCGGTGGCGGTCAGGACCGCAGGCCGGTTCCACCATGTGCCGGGAAAGACGGAGTTCGTGCCTGTCCGCTCCATCGGGACCGACCCGGACGGGATTCCCCTGATGGAGATGCTGGGGAAGGGCGGCTCGGGACGCCTCCTGCCGCTCGTCATGGCCGATGGCCTTGCCGAACTGCCTGCAGCGAGGGGCTCCCTCGACGCAGGCGAATTCGTGTCCTTCCACAGCTTCCGGCAGATGGGCCTGGATGGCTAGGCTCAGGCGGCCTTGTTGCGCTGTTCCTGCCCGGCGACCATTTCTGCGATGGGCCCGAAGACGAGGTCTCGGATGTCGGGGCGTGCCAGCGCAAAGGCCACATTGGCCTGGATGAAGCCCTCCTTGGAACCGCAGTCGAAGGTGCGGCCGGCATAGGGATGGGCATGGAAGGCCTGGCTCTCGGCCAGCCGCTTCATCGCATCGGTCAGTTGGATCTCGTTGCCGGCCCCGCGCTCCTGCGTGCCCAGAAGCTCGA
>JBARWP010000416.1:0-21068 GCA_049646905.1 Pseudaminobacter sp.
GGATCGAGGCGAGGTGATGCTACAGGATGCGTTTGCCGAATGCGGACATCACGAAATTCACGGTCTCGGAGGCAACGTGCTCGCCCAGTTCCTGCGTCAGTCCCGAAACATTCATCGAGACCATGCCGCCATGCAAGGCGATCGTTTCCATCGCCTGATGGGTTTCGCGCACCGTGATCCCGCCGGCTCCCTTGCTCCAGCCATGCATCTCGGTTGCGGTCGGCGAATAGCTGACATGAAAGCCGCGGGTCCCGGATGAAGCGATCTTCGACGCCTCACGCATGACATCGCGCATGCCCGAGGCGTCGATCTCCGCCATGGTGAAGACCGAGATGCGGGAACCTTTCAGCAGGCGGGCCTCGGCGGGGTCGGCATGGCGCAAGCCGACAAGGACGACGTTTTCCGGCGAAAGCTGCGGCTGTGCGGCACCAGGCGTGCCGTCGAGGCCGAGCAGGCGCGCAAGCACCGAGCAATCCGGTCGTAGGTCCGGCGTCGCGCCCGGCGGCATGAGTGCGGCAATCGAGTCGATCCAGATCAGTCCGAGTGCGTCGGTGGTGCGTGCCGAGGCAGCCACGGCGCGCAAGGCAACCCGTCTGTCCTCGCCGGCGGAAAGCCGAATGGACCCCACCGGCATGATGTCGATCTCGCCGGCAATGGCGACGTCGTAATCCATCGCCTGGAGGCGCGCATCGATGGCATAGCTCGCCAGCAACTGCGTGGCCGCAGGCTCCGCCTCGATCACGACGACCTTTGGGGGATGAGCGGCTTCGGCATCGGGCGTCGGTGCCTTCTCCACATATTCCGAGGTCATCGCCGTCAGCAGCGCGCCGTAATCCATGCGGAAACTGACGCTGTCGCCGACGGCAAGGGCAGGGTCCGCGTCGGTGACATCCAGCACGAGGTGGTCACTCGACGCGCCAAGCACCCGCACTCCTTTCTCGATCGGCGTCAGGCCTTCCACGATGGTGTCCTCGCGCCCGATATTGGCGATGGCGCGCAACCGGTCGCCTTCATCGACGAAGAGCGGCCTCTTGCCGAAGGCGTCGAAGCCCGCCTCGCCGATCGGCAGGGACGGCTTGAGCTTGACCTCGATCAGTTCCCCCGTCAGACAAAAGGCATCGGTCTCAAGTTCCGGCCATGGGTCGGTGCGAAAGGCGTCCACGCCGCCCTGAAGGATTGCCTCGCCGATGCGCAGGTTGTTGATCCCGGCGGGCATGCGCCCCTGCTTGAGCAGCGGCAGCGAGGATGAATTGCCGCCTGAAACCCAGTCCAGTCGGATACCGGCCAGCCGTTCGACCTTGTAGGCGTGGGCGACGAGCTGGCCGAGGTTTTCCTCCGTCGGCACGATCGCGCCGAAACAGGTGAGGTTAGTGCCGATGCCGGCGATGCGCACGCCGCGAAGCTCCAGGATCTTTTCCACGGTCGGCAGAAGATCGTTCGGCCAGATGCCTTCCCGGAGGTCCCCCAGGTCGACCATCACGATGATATCGTGGATGCGGCCCATCCGCTCGGCCACGCGCGATATCTCGCGGATCGTCGCCAGTTCGGATTGAAGGCTGATGTCGACGTTGCGCACCACTTCCTCTACGCGGGCCAAGGGCGGGCTGCGCAGGAGCATGATGGGGCAGGATATGCCGCTTTCGCGCAGGCGGCGGATGTTTTCGAAGCGCGATTCAGCTATGCCGACGACGCCGCCGCGCAACATGGCGCGTGCTACCTGCGGCATGCCGCAGGTGCCCTTGGTGACCCCGAACACCTTGATGCCCGAACGATCGCACAGATCGACGATAGTCCGTGTATTGCGTTCGATGCAGCCGAGGTCGATGGCAATCTGCGGTCCCATTGCCTGAGCCCCTCAGTTCACCGGCAGCAGGCCATTGGCATCGATCTCCGGCTTGCGACCGGCCACGATGTCGGCCAGCAATTTTCCCGAACCGGCAGCCATCGTCCAGCCGACATGGCCATGGCCGGTATCGAGATAGAGATTGGAGTAGCGGCGCGTCGGCCCGATCGCCGGCACGGAGCTCGGCATCATCGGCCGCAGTCCTGCCCAGCACTCGGCCTTCTTCTCGTCTACCGCTCCCGGAAACAATTCGTGTGCGGAGCGGAACATCCGCGCGAAATCGCTAGGCCGATGGCTTCTGTCGAAGCTCGCGAATTCAGCGGTCGAGGCCATTCGCAGGCGATTGCCGATACGCGAATAGGCGACATAGCGGTCTTCGTCCACGCCGCCCATTGTCGGCCCCTTGGCGGGGTCTTCGATCGGTATCGTCGCCGTATAGCCCTTGATCGGATAGATCGGCAGGTCGATGCCATGGCGCCGAGCGAAAACGCCGCTCTCGGGACCCATCGAAAGCACGGCGGCGTCGCAGGCAACCGTTCCATTGGCTGTGCGAACCGCGCGCACGCGCCCATCCGCGATATCGAGCCCCTTGACCTCGGTATCGTAGAGGAAGCTGACGCCGAGACAGTCGACCGCCCATTGCGCCAGCCGCGTCGTGAACAGAAGGGAATCGCCGGTCTGGTCCATCGGCGAATAGATGCCACCGGCAATGCGGTCGCCGGACTCCGCCAGGCCCGGTTCGATTTCGAACAGCCGTTTGCGGCCCACTACCTCCATCTTGAGGCCGCGCTCGCCGATATAGCGAAAATGCTCGGCACCTGTGTCGAGGCCCTGCTGGGTGCGGTAGAAATAGACGATGCCCTTGCGGCGTTCGTCAAAATCTATGCCGGTTTCGGCGGTGATCTCGTTGATGCAGTCGCGGGCATAAAGGGCAAGCCGCAGCTTCACCTCGGTATTGGCATTGGCGCGGGTTTGCGTGCACTGGCGCAGGAAGCGCCATGTCCAGGCAAGCAGATAAGGATCGCGCAGCCTCAGCTTTATGCCCAGGTCCGGTGTATAGAGCGATCGGATGAAGGTGCGCAGCGCCGATGGCGAGCCCCAGGCATAGGCGTCTCCGGGCGAAACCAGTCCGGCATTGCTGTAGCTCGTGCCTTGCGCCGGCGCGCCATGACGCTCGATCACGGTGACCTCGTGGCCATCGCGCGCCAGATAGTATGCGGCCGCAGTGCCGACGACGCCTGCGCCCAGAACCAGGATTTTCATCAAGCCCCTCGAATTCCGCCACGCCATGGCCGGACCGGATAGGGTCCGGTCGAATGCTAGCGCGCGTTCTTGCTGGTGAGTATTCTTTCCCACGAAAGCGCATCGCCGACAATGCCGTCAAGATCGTCATGCGCCGGCTGCCAGCCGAATTCGCGGCGGGCAAGATCGGAATTGGCGACGATGGCGGCTGGGTCGCCTGCGCGGCGTGGCCCCATCGTCACCTCGAAGTCCTGGCCATAGACACGCCGTACGCTATCGATCACCTCCAGCACGGAATAACCGTGGCTGTAGCCGCAATTGGCGACCAGGCTGTCGCCGCCATCGCGCAGACGCTGCAAGGCAAGCCGATGCGCCGCTGCCAGATCGCTGACATGGATGTAGTCGCGCATGCAGGTGCCGTCCGGCGTCGGATAGTCCGTCCCGAACACCTGCATGGAGGGGCGCTTGCCGAGCGCCGTCTCGCAGGCAACCTTGATGAGATGGGTGGCGCCGGGCGTCGACTGCCCGGTGCGGCCCTTGGGGTCGGCACCGGCGACGTTGAAATAGCGAAGCGCGGTGTAGCGCAGGTCATGGGCTATCGCCGCATCGCGCAGCATCCATTCGCTCATCAGCTTGGAGGTGCCGTAGGGCGATTCCGGCGCCAGGCCGGCATCCTCGCGAACGGGCTCCAGGCCGGCGGCCCCGTAGACCGCGGCCGTCGATGAAAAGATGAAGTTGCGCACCTTCTCACGCACGGCGGTCTCGATCAGCGAGCGGGTCTTGCAGGTGTTGTTTTCGTAATAGGCAAGCGGATCGGCAACGGATTCCGGCACGATGATCGAGCCGGCGAAATGGATGATCGCGTCCACCTCGTAGTCCTGGATGATCGAGCCGACGAGTTCCTCATCGGCCACGTCGCCGATAACGAGCTTCGCCTCGGGTGCCACGGCCCAGTCGAAGCCGGTGGAGAGGCGGTCGATGACGACGACGTCTTCGCCGGCATCGAGCAGTTCCCACACCATATGGCTGCCGATATAGCCGGCGCCGCCGGTCACCAGTACGGTCATATGAGCCTCCGTTTTGCGGCAACACCTACAATTATTGGCAGCCTAGCGGAAGTGCTGCGGCCGCGCTTCTCAGCACAACCATGGGGGGCAATTCGGGCCCGTCCCTTACACCAAAGTGCAGCGTGGCAATTTGACCGCCTTGAGGTAATAGACGAATTGACGAGCTTGCGTTTATGATCCCAGCCAAAATTGGGAAGCCGAGATGAATTATCAGCGATTTTTCGAGGACGCGATAGACCAGATACATGCCGAACGGCGCTATCGTGTTTTCGCAGATCTTGAACGGATCGTCGGTTCCTTTCCCCAGGCCATCTGGCGCAACAACGGCGAGAAGCGGGAGATCACCGTCTGGTGCTCCAACGACTATCTCGGCATGGGCCAGCACGAGGACGTCATCCGCGCCTTTCAGCAGGCGGCCGGCAACATGGGCTCCGGCGCGGGTGGCACGCGCAACATTTCCGGCAACAACCACCCGCTGGTCGAGCTCGAGAACGAACTTGCCGACCTCCATGGCAAGGAGGCGGGCCTGGTGTTCACCTCGGGCTTCATCTCCAACGAAGCGGCGATCTCGACGATCGGGCGCCTGTTGCCCAATTGCCTCATTCTTTCCGACGAGCTCAATCACGCCTCCATGATCGAGGGTGTGCGCCGCTCCGGTGCCGAAAAGAAGATCTTCCGCCACAACGACGTGGCGCATCTCGAGAGCCTGTTGCAGACGGCCGGGCGCGAGCGCGCCAAGCTGATCGTATTCGAATCCGTCTATTCGATGGATGGCGACATCGCTCCGATCAAGGAGATCGCCGACCTCGCCGACAAGTACAACGCCATGACCTATATCGACGAGGTCCATGCCGTCGGCATGTATGGCCCGCGCGGTGGCGGCATCACCGACCGCGAAGGGCTGGCCCATCGCATCGACATCATCGAGGGAACGCTGGCGAAGGCCTTCGGCACGCTCGGCGGCTACATCACTGGTACGACGGCGATCGTCGATGCGGTGCGCTCCTATGCGCCGGGCTTCATCTTCACCACGGCCTTGCCGCCGGCAATCGCCGCGGCTGCCGCCACCTCCATCCGGCATCTCAAGAACTCGCAGGCCGAGCGCGATGCGCAGCAGCGCCAGGCCGCGCGCACCAAGGAAGTGCTGTCGTCGGTGGGCTTGCCGGTCATGCCTTCGGCCACGCATATCGTGCCCGTGCTGGTGGGCGATCCCGAGCTTTGCAAGATGGCGACCGACCGCCTGCTCGGCGTCCACGGCATCTATATTCAGCCGATCAACTATCCGACCGTACCGCGCGGCACCGAGCGCCTGCGCATCACGCCGACGCCTTTCCACAACGATGCCCTGATCGATGTGCTCAAGGATGCGCTTGTCGAGACCTGGAACGCGTTGGGCATCCCCTACCGCACCGAGGGTCAGCCTTCCGTAGCCGAAAGCGAGCGGATCGTTTCGCTTCTGGTGCCGAAGTCGGGCGGCTGAGGGCGTCTTTCCTGATCCGATACGCCAGCGACTTCCGGCGTTCGATATCCGCGATTGTCAGATCGTGCGAATCCAGCTTGCCAGTCTTGTCGCGGCTTCCTCTAGCTGATCCAGCCTGCGATTGAAGCACAGCCGGAAGAAGGCCTCGCCACCGCTGCCGAATGCGGTTCCCGGCGCCAGCCCGACATTGGCCTTGTCGACGATCTCGAAGGCGGCCTTGCGGGAATCGGCGACCCCCTCCACGGCAAAGAACAGGTAGAAGGCGCCCTGAGGAACGCTCAGGCGCACGCGCCCGGTTTCGCCAAGGATGCCGCACACCAGGTCGCGTGCCTTCCGCGCCCTGTCGATCTGCGAGGCGAGGAAGTCGTCGCCCTGTTCCAGGGCCGCCACCCCGCCGCGCTGCATGAACGGGGCGACGCCGGATGTCGAATATTGGATCAGGTTCTCGAATGTCTGCTGCAGCGAGGGATGCACGCGCAGCCAGCCCATGCGCCAGCCGGTCATCGCCCAGTTCTTCGAGAAGGTGTTGACGAACAGGATGCGGTCCTCCTCCTCCATGATGTCCATGAAGGAGGGCGCCCGCACCCCGTCGAAGTAAAACAGCGCATAAATCTCGTCGGCGATGATCCAGAACCCGTGCCGCCGGGCAAGCGCGAGAACGGCCCTCAGCGTGTCGATATCGGCGGTCCAGCCGGTAGGGTTCGACGGGCTGTTGAGGAATATCGCCTTGGTCCGCGATGTGATGGCCGCTTCGATCTTGCCGACATCGCACATCCAGCCATTGTCGGAATGATCGAGTTGCACGCCGACCGGGCGTATTCCGGCAATGCCGGCCGCGCCTGCGAAATTCGGCCAGGCCGGAGTGAGATAAATGGCCTCATCGCCAGCGCCCACTGTCGCTTGAAGCGCAAGCTGGATTGCCTGCATGCCGCCGCCGGTGACCAGGAACTCCTGGTCGGCGAAATGCCGTCCGAAATGGCGGGCGTGATATTTCGCGAGTGCCTGCCGCAATTCGGGGATGCCGCGTTGCCAGGTGTAGAAGGTCTCGCCGGCAGTCAGCGCCTTCGTGGCGGCATCCGCAATGAAGGAAGGGGTCGGCAAATCGCCTTCACCCACCCACAGCGGGATCAGGCCATCGCGCCCGCGGCCGTAATTGGCAAGGGCGACGATGCCGCTTTCGGGAGCAAGGCGAGCTTCGGGGCGCAGGTGTTCGACAAGGGTCATGGCAGCCTCACAGGACGGTCGTGAGATTGCTATATCGTTTTGCCGCCCGTCGAAACCGAAAAGCCCCGGCCTTTTTGGGCCAGGGCTTGGCTATGCTTGGTCAACCGGCGGGTACGGCCGGCCGCAATGCTTGGATGGCTTGGGCTGTCTTAACGCTTGGCCAGCAGGTCGCGGATTTCGGTCAGCAGCGCGACATCGGCGGGAGGCGCCTCGGGCTCGGCCTGCTTTTCGGCAAGAAGGCGGCGACGCACATTGTTGACGGTCCTCACCATGAGGAAAATGATGAAGGCAAGGATGAGAAAATTCAACACGACAGTGATGAAGCTGCCATAGGCGAAAACCGCGCCCTGCTCCTTGGCGGCATCGAGCGATGGTGCCGTGACGGTGGATGACAGGGGAAAAAAGTAATTATTGAAATCGAGCCCGCCAAAGATCGCGCCGATGATGGGCATGATGATGTCGTTGACCAGCGAATCGACGATCTTGCCGAAGGCGGCGCCGATAATGACGGCAACCGCGAGATCCATCACATTCCCCCGGGAAATAAACTCCTGGAATTCCTTTAACACTGTGTCCTCCTTGGCTGACGACCGTAACCATTAGCCCGCCGCTTATGACACCGGCCGATAAACTTATCATAACAAAAACTTCAGATTGCAAAACGGACAAAATAGCGGCGCGTTTTCATCGAAAACGGCTAAATTAGTGCAGTTCGATGCAACCGACGTGCCCTGTATCGCCAATCGGATGGACAAGGCTTTCAGGCTGTGATTGCCTCTCGGCATAAACGTTCCGAACAAATCGGACATGGAGGTGGCTGAGCGTGCAGGGCTGGGTGATCGTCATCATCGCTATCGCCTATGTGACGTTGTTGTTCGCCATCGCCAGCCTGGGCGACCGCCGCGCCGCCAGGCGCAAGAGGATGGCTTGGCCCCGACCCTATATCTACGCGTTCAGCCTCGCCATCTATTGCACCTCGTGGACGTTCTTCGGCTCGGTAGGCCTTGCCTCCGAGCGCGGCATGGAATTCCTCGCCATCTATATCGGCCCGGTGCTGGTTTTTGTTTTCTGCTTTCCGCTGCTCAGGCGCATCGTCAAGCTTGCCAAGGCGGAGAACATCACCTCGATCGCCGATTTCCTCGGCGCACGCTACGGCAAGAGCTTCGCGGTCGCCTCGCTTGCCACGCTGATCGCGACGATCGGCGCGACACCCTATATCGCGCTGCAACTCAAGGCGATCTCGAGTTCCGTCAGCCTGATGATCGAATACTATACCGGTTCTCGGCCTTCCTTCGATCCGTTCCTCAGCGACATTTCGCTGATCGTGGCCATGCTGCTTGCCCTGTTTGCGGTTCTGTTTGGCACGCGCCATGCCGACGCCACCGAGCACCAGAATGGCCTCGTCCTGGCGGTGGCAGCCGAATCGGTCGTCAAGCTTGCGGCCTTCCTGGCGGTCGGGCTGGCGGTCACCTTCGTGATCTTCGATGGCCCGGCCGGCATGGTCGAGGCGCTTTCCGCCAATGCCGAGGTCCAGCAGGCGATGGGCTACAGGACCTCACTCGGCACCTGGCTTGTCCTGACCACCATCAGCGGCTTTGCCATCATCATGCTGCCGCGGCAGTTCTATGTGATGATCGTAGAGAACCGCAGCGAAGCGGAGTTGCGCACGGCGAGCTGGATATTTCCGCTCTATCTCGTCGCCATCAATCTTTTCGTGCTACCCATTGCCTTCGCCGGCCTGGTGGTGGTCGGGTCGCAGACGAGCAGCGATCTTTATGTCCTGTCGGTCCCGCTTCTGAACGGGCAGAACGTGCTGGCCATGGCTGCCTTCATCGGCGGCTTGTCGGCGGCTACGGCCATGGTGATCGTTGCCAGCGTGGCCTTGTCCATCATGATCTCCAACGATCTCATCATTCCGCTGTTCGTGCGGCGTCTCGTCAAGTCCGAAGCCAGGGAAAACGAGGATTGGTCGACCCTGATCCTCAATATCAGGCGGGCTTCGATCTTCATCATTCTGTTCGTGGCATTCCTCTATTATCGCGAAAGCACGAACAGCACGCGCCTGGCCTCGATCGGCTTGATGTCCTTTGCCGCCATTGCACAGTTCGCACCCGCCTTTTTCGGCGGCCTGGTCTGGCGCGGCGCCAATGCGCGGGGGGCGGCGCTGGCCATGGCGGCAGGTTTTGGCGTGTGGGCCTATACATTGCTCATTCCCACGCTGGTTGCGCCGGATAGCTCCATACTGACAGCCGGACCGTTCGGCATCACCGCGCTCAGGCCGCAGGCGCTGTTCGGCCTGGAGGCCGAACCATTGAACCATGGGGTGATATGGAGCCTGGCGGTCAACACGATATGCCTGGTCCTGGGGTCGCTTTCCCGTGCCTCCACGCCGCTGGAGCGTATCCAGGCTTCGATCTTCGTGCCGCGCGAGGCCAACCCGATGCCAAGCCTGCGGCGCTTTCGTACCGCCATCACCGTCAACGACCTGAAAGACACGATTTCGCGCTATCTGGGTGTGGAGCGTACCGAGCGATCATTCCAGACCTTCGAAACCACCGAAGGCATAAAGCTCAATGGCAATGAGCAGGCGAGCATGGCGGTGGTGCGCTTTTCGGAGCAGCTTCTGGCCAGTGCAGTCGGATCCTCTTCGGCACGCCTGATCCTGTCCCTCCTGTTCAGGCGCAATGACGGCACGTCGAAGGATACGTTTCGCCTACTCGACGACGCCACCGAGGCGCTGCAGCACAATCGCGACCTGCTTCAGATCGCGCTCGACCAGATGGAGCAGGGCATCACCGTATTCGACAAGGATTTCCGCCTCACCTGCTGGAACCGGCAATATCGCTCGCTTTTCGATCTGCCCGACGAGATGGGGCAGGTCGGCGTTTCCCTCGACAAGATATTACGCCACCTCGTGGCGCGCGGCGATATCGCGCCGGAGGTGCGGGTGGTCGCGCTCGACCGGCTGACCAGTTTCGAAAGCCCATGGCAGATTGAACTGAAGACCACCGGGCGCATCATCGAACTGCGCTCCAACCCCATGCCTGATGGCGGCATCGTGGCCACCTATACCGATATTTCGGCGCGGGTGGCGGCCGACCTGGCGCTCAAGCGGGCCAATGAATCGTTGGAGCAGCGCGTGGAAAGCCGAACGGCCGAACTGACGCGGGTCAACGAGGAACTGGCGCAGGCGCAGATGCTGGCCGAGGAAGCCAACCAGAGCAAGACGCGGTTCCTTGCCGCTGTCGGCCACGACATCCTGCAACCGCTGAATGCCGCCCGGCTTTACTGCTCCTCGCTGATCGAGAAGACGGGCAAGAAGAACGAGTTCAGCAACGCCGCCGCCAATATCGATTCCTCGCTGGAATCGGTGGAAGCGATATTGGGTGCCGTGCTCGACATTTCCCGGCTGGATGCCGGCGCCATGAAACCCGTCGCGACGGTGTTTCGGCTGGACGAGATCCTGCGTCGCATCGCTACCGACTTCAAGCCGCTGGCGGCTGAGAAGCGCCTTGAACTGATTGTCGTGCCGTCATCGCTCTCGGTGAACACGGATCGCAATCTGCTGCGCCGGCTGGTCCAGAACCTGGTTTCGAACGCCGTCAAATTCACCCGCAACGGGCGCGTTCTGGTCGGGGTGCGGCGGCGTGGAAACCTGGCTGAAATCCAGGTCTTCGACACGGGTATCGGCATCCCCGTCGACAAGCTGGAGACGGTGTTCCGGGAGTTCACCCGCCTCGATGAAGGCGCCCGCGAGGCCCATGGGCTGGGGCTGGGGCTTTCCATCGTCGATCGTATCGCCCGGGTGCTGCGCCTTGAAATCCAGATCGAATCCGGCCGTGGGAAGGGAACGCGGTTCTCGGTCCTGCTTCCGATCACCAAGGCGCAGAAGCAGGCTCCCGTCACCGAGGTGCGGCGGCGTGTGCCGGTGATTGGCGCGCTCAACGGCTTGCGGGTCATGTGCATAGACAACGACACCCGCATCCTGGAAGGCATGCGCCTGCTGCTGCAAGGCTGGGGGTGCGAGGTGCAGGCCTATTCCGGTTCCGCCGCTTTCGGTCCGGGGCGGCCGAAGCTGGTTCCGGATATCATCCTGGCGGACTACCATCTCGACAACGAGAGCGGCCTCGACGTCATCGTCAGGCTGCGCGATATGTTCGGCGCGCCCATCCCCGCCATGCTGCTGACGGCCGATCGTTCCAATGAAGTCCGGGCCGCGGCCGATCGGCTCGATGTGCCGGTGCTGAACAAGCCGGTCAAGCCTGCCGCGTTGCGTTCCATGATGACGCGCCTGCGGCAGATGTCGCCCGCTGCGGAGTAAGGCCCGCTATTTCCGTTCAGCCCGTCGCTAAGCCTTATGCGATGGACAGGGGATCGGTCCCGATCCTCGATAGCAGGATGACGGCCTGCGTGCGGCTGTCGACCCCGAGCTTCTGCAGCACGGCAGAAACATGTGCCTTGATCGTCGCTTCGGAGACCGAAAGCTCGTAGGCGATCTGTTTGTTGAGCAGCCCTTCGGCAAGCATGCCGAGCACCCGCGTCTGTTGCGGCGTCAGCGACTGCAGCCGCTTGATCAGGTCCGAAATCTCGGGGTCGCGCTCTACGCCGAGATCGACGCCGGCAGGTGCCGCGATACCGCCCGAAAGCACCGTTTGCACGGCACTGCGGATATCTTCCATGCTGGCCGACTTGGAGATGAAGCCCGAGGCGCCAAGCTCGAGTGCGCGACGAATGGTTTCGGGGTCGTCATGCGCCGAGACGATCACCATCGGTACGCCGGAATGTATGGCGCGCAGCGAGATCAATCCGGATAGTCCGCTGGCGCCCGGCATCGATAGATCCAGAAGCACCAGGTCTGCATCCTCATTCGCGGAGATGACCGTCTTGGTCGTCTCGAAGTCGCCGGCTTCGAGAATGGTGCCGACGCCGTCTATGCCCGACAACGCCTGCTTGAGTGCGCCACGAAACAGCGGGTGATCGTCCGCGATCACGAACTTGTAGCCTGACGGCACATATGCCTCCCGAATTCCCACTCCCGAATATCCCCGTGCCGCTTGTCGTTCTTGTCTGGAGCGGGCCCGAGTTCATCGATTATGCGGTCATATGCCGGCTTTTCAAGCGCGATACCAGTGACCAATCCGCACAGACGTGCCTATGCGCAAAAAAAATGCAGGAAAAGCGCAGGCATCACGTCTTGTTCGGCGCCGGAGCCTCCTGCGGGCTAGGTGTCTTGGAGTCGTCTTGCATATCCTTGGCGATTCCCATGAAGCGGCGCAGAAAGCGCTCCATATAGCCCAGGGTCTGTTCGAACTCTTCCTCGCTTGGCAGCGCAGACTGTGATTTGGCTGGCAGCGCGGCCTCGATCCTGGTGATCCTTTCCTCAAGGGCGGCGACCGCCTCCTGCAGGCGCTCGACCTCTCCTTCGAAGGCCGTGCGCGCGTCGGTGGCAAGCTTGCAGATCAGTTGGCCGGTGCGCTCCTCGCAAATGGACATCTCGCCCGTCTGCGTGTCCATGCGGACATAGCCCGTATCCGTCTTCTCAAGCCGGTAGCGCTCTGTCTCGGCGGCATTGGCGTTTGTCGAGGCGAGCATGGTCAGGACCACCGGGATGATTGTCGTGATGAGACGCATGGCTTCCTCCTTCGGCAGTTCGCGAGAGCATGGCCGTCCTTTGCGCCCGAAATAGGGAAGGGCGGTGCTTGCATCGCTTTACCCTTCGCTGGCTTTCGGACTATAGCGCAGGCATGCGACAGACCATCTACAAGATATGCCCGCGAAGCCTGTGGCGCGAGGCCCAAAATCTGGGTGTCTTTACCGGTGCCCCGGTGGATATCGCCGACGGATTCATCCACTTCTCGACCGCCGACCAGGTCAGGGAAACGGCCGCAAAACATTTCGCGGGTCAGGACGATCTGGTGCTGGTGGCCATCGATGCGGCAAGGCTCGGCCCTTCGCTGAAATATGAAGTCTCGCGCGGCGGTGCGCTGTTTCCCCATCTCTACGGCACGCTGGACCCGGCCACCGCGCTTTGGGTCAAGCCGCTCCCGCTTGATGCCCAAGGCAACCATGATTTTCCGCCACTGGACGCCTGATGACGCTGTTTGATCACCTCGGCCGCAGCCTGCTTTTTACTCTGGATCCCGAAACCGCCCATGGCCTTTCCATCAAGGCGCTGAAATGCGGGCTTGCTCCGGCGGGTCGGACCTCGGTGGACCAGCGCTTGCGCGTGAGCCTGTGTGGCCTCGACTTTCCAAACCCGCTCGGCATGGCCGCCGGCTACGACAAGAATGCCGAAGTGCCGGATGCGCTGCTGGGTCTCGGTTTCGGCTTTGCCGAGGTCGGAACCGTCACGCCGCTTGCGCAGCCGGGAAATCCGAAGCCGCGCATTTTCCGATTGACGGAGGATGAAGCCGTGATCAACCGGCTCGGCTTCAACAATGAGGGACATGCGCGCTGCGAGCAGCGCCTGTCCGCACGCATGGGCCGCCCCGGTATCGTCGGCGTCAATATCGGCGCCAACAAGGACAGCGCCGACCGCATCGGCGACTATGAACTGGGCGTGAAGCGTTTCGCGCGTTACGCATCCTACCTCACGGTGAATATTTCCTCGCCCAATACGCCTGGCCTGCGCGACATGCAGGCGCGCGCAAGCCTGGCGGAACTTCTTTTGCGGGTCGTTGCCGCTCGCGACGAAGCGCTGGTCGGGGGGCGGAAGCCACCGATATTCCTCAAGATAGCGCCGGATCTGCATGAGGCGGACCTCGAGGATGTCGCCACCGAAATCCGTGACAAGGCAATCGAAGGCGTTATCGTCTCGAATACGACGATTTCGCGCCCCGCTCTCAAAAGTGCCGTGAACACGGCGGAAGCCGGCGGCCTGTCCGGCAAGCCGCTGTTCCAGCGCTCGACCGTCACCCTGGCAAAGATGCGCAAGCTGCTTGGGCCTGAATGCGCCATCATCGGCGTTGGCGGCGTCGATTCGGCCGATACCATGCTGGAGAAAATCCGCGCCGGTGCCGATCTGGTCCAGCTCTACACCGGCATGATCTATGCCGGACCCACCCTGCCGGCGCGAATCCTCATGCAGTTGACCCGCTTTCTCGACACGCAGGGCTTGCCGAATCTGCGCGCGATTCGCGACACGCGGCTCAATGATTGGGCCGCGCAACCGCTCGATTGAGCGCTTAACGCCGGTAGCTGAAAAGCCTCAGGATCAGGAACGCCGGCACCACGATTGCTGCGCCGAGCAGAAAATAGCCGACGAAGCGGTCGATCGCTGCAAAGCCCATGTTCCATAGGTCAAGGACGAATTCGCGTATCCGGTAAAGTACGTCATAGGGCGACCAGCCGAAGAAATTCATCACGACGCCGACCAGAAACGACACGATGACGAGCTTCAGAAGCACCCGCCAGGGGCTGTCACCGAGAAAGCGTGTAAGTCCTGACATCTGGCATTCTCCCGCAAGCCGGTTCTTGGCGCCGCACGCCTTGGAGAGGCGAGGCTGTGACCCAATCGTCGCCGCGCCCATCAAAATGAGTCGAGGTCGAGCGGCGCAACGCAGCGCGCACATACGCATTTATCGAACCTGCTTCAAGCTGCCGCTGCCGTCCTGCTGCTGCGAGTCGGTTTGAAGTTGCCGATCAGGATGCGGCCGTGATATCTAAGCTGCATCGCGGGTATGATGTAATGGTAGCTTGTCAGCTTCCCAAGCTGATCGCGCGGGTTCGATTCCCGCTACCCGCTCCAATCCTTGAAGATGGTTGTGTGAAGCGGACGCGAATTGTGATTCGCAGGAAGGCCGAGCGAATTACTTCCCGGTCTGAATAACGATATATGTCCCTGTGTTGCATTTCCTGAACACCGGGTGGTGCGCGCTTTCCGCTTCTGGCGCATTTCGGTTGGTCTTCATTGTGGCGCCTTGGGCTTCAACTATGGTAACAGGGCGATATCTTTAAGACTCCCGCGGCAGATAGAATTGGCGGTTGCAGCATAGTGTTGAAGTTTCTTGGATCGGGTCGGATAAACATCTTGCGGATCGGCAGCATGGTGCTCGATCTGGCCATTGCGGCCGGATCGTTCGTTGCCGCCTATGGTTCGGTCTATGGCTTCGAGCGCCTGAAGTGGGTGCCCGGGCTGGAGGAGAAGACCGTTACCTATACGCTGATATGCGGCATCTGCTTCATGGCCTTCGGCGTCCACAAGGGCTCATGGCGCTACGTTTCGATTTCCGACCTGCTCGCGGTGATCAAGGCCGCGGTCATCGCCATTGGCATATACACCGTCGGAGCCTTCCTGATGTCGCGTGGCCAGAACGTGCCGCGAAGTGTTCCGGTTTTTTCCACCTTGTTCCTGATCGGCGGGCTTTCTTCCGTCCGGCTCACCTACCGCCTGCTCATGGAGGGCACCTGGAAGGGGATCAGCTGGCAGGCAAAGGCTCCTCCCGAAAGAAAGGTCCTGCTGTTTGGCGTTTCCAATGCCGCGGAAAGCTTCATTCGCAGTGCGCGCAGGAACCGTGACAGCGGCATCATGATACTCGGTGTCTTCGATGACGACCCCGCCAAATATTCACGGCTGATCCATGGCGTTAAGGTCGTCGGCGCCCTCGGCGATATCAGGAAGCACATGGAGCGCCTGGGTCGGCGCGGCATCCGGCCAACCGAACTGATCGTGACGGAGAACAAGCCGAGCCGCCAGCGTCTGACCGATATCCTCAAGGTTGCCGCCACCGTCGGCCTGAAGGTGACCAGGATTCCCGATATCACGGTCACCTCGTCCATCACCAGCCACCTGCTGCTCAAGCCCAAGCCGATCGAACTCGAGGACCTCCTCGGGCGCCCCGAAGTCACCGCCGATCTCGAAGGGATCGCTCACCTGATCAACGGCCGCACCGTGCTCGCGACCGGTGCCGGCGGCTCGATCGGGTCTGAATTGTGCCGTCAGATCGCGACCTTCAATCCGCGCCAGCTCATCATCACAGACTGTTCGGAATTTCACCTCTATCTGCTCGACATGCAGTTGCGTGAAAGCCATCCTGATCTGCTCATCGTCACGCGGATCGTCGATGTGCGCGACCGTGCCAGGGTCAATGATATCTTCCGCACCTATCAGCCCGAGGTGGTGTTCCACGCGGCGGCGCTCAAGCATGTTCCGCTGGTCGAGGACAACCCGGTCGAAGGCATCAAGACCAATGTGCTCGGCACGCGCAACGTGGCGGATGCCGCCCTTGCCAATGAAGCCAACACCTTCGTCATGATTTCCACCGACAAGGCGGTCAATCCCACCAATATCATGGGGGCCTCCAAGCGCGCCGCCGAAGCCTATTGCCAGTCGCTGGACATCAACTCGACGACGACGCGCTTCAAGACCGTGCGCTTCGGCAATGTGCTTGGCTCCAACGGGTCGGTCGTGCCGCGCTTCCAGGAGCAGATCGCGGCCGGGGGACCGGTCACGGTGACGCATCCCAACATCGTGCGCTTCTTCATGACCATCCCGGAAGCGGTGCAACTCGTCCTCCATGCCTCGTCGCATGCTTTGCTGCACCAGACCGAGCGCGGCAAGATCATGGTGCTCGACATGGGCAAGCCCGTCCGGATCGTCGATCTGGCCGAGCGCATGATCCAGCTTGCCGGCTATGAGCCGCATGTCGATATCGAGATTGCTTTCGTCGGGCTGCGGCCGGGTGAAAAATTGTACGAGGAGCTTTTCGACCCCTCCGAGGTCCAGGATAGTAAGACGGAGGAGGGTTATGTCGTCGCCTCGCCGCGCATCATCGACAAGACGCTGCTCCACAAGACATTTTCCAGCCTGGAGACGATCGTCCAACGCGAGGATTCGGCTCGGGCGGTCGAACTCCTGTCGCATGTTGTGCCTGAATATCGCAAGGAAACCACACCGCCGGACCTGATTCCGTCGCCCGAGGCCCTGGAGCTGAAATAGCCGGTAGGTTTGTGTCGTAGCGCCGGCCTCAGCCGGCGCGGAAATGCTTGGAGAGCTTGAGGCCCTGCGCCTGGTAGTTCGAACCGAGATCGGTGCCGTACAGCGCCTTCGGACGCGCAGCCATGCGCTCATAGACGAGGCGGCCGACGATCTGGCCGTGTTCGAGGATGAAGGGCACCTCGTGGCTGCGTACTTCCAGCACGGCCCGGCTGCCGGTTCCGCCAGCCTTGGAGTGGCCGAAGCCCGGGTCGAAGAAGCCGGCATAATGCACCCGGAACTCGCCGACCAGCGGGTCGAAGGGAGTCATTTCTGCGGCAAATTCGGGCGGCACATGCACCGCCTCGCGTGAAACCAGTATGTAGAACTCGTCCGGATCCAGCACCAGTTCGCCGTCGCCGCGGCGGTAGAGCGGCTCCCAGAAGTCCACCACGTCATGGGCGGCGCGCTTGTCGACATCGACCAGCCCGGTGTGATGCTTGCCGCGATAGCCGACCGGGCCATCGCCATTGCCCTGCAGATCGATCGAGAGCGCAATGCCGCCGCCGGAAATATTGGCCATGTCGGCTGCCACCAACCGCTCGGCGTCATGGAGCGCATGAAGTTCGGCTTCGCTCAGCAATGCGTTGCCGATGCGAAAGCGGATCTGCGACAGGCGCGAGCCGGTGCGCACGATGATCGGGAAGGTCCGCGGGCTGACTTCGAGATAAAGGGGGCCGCTGTAGCCAGCCGGAATCTTGTCGAATTCCTGGCCATGGTCCGTCATCACGCGGGTGAAGATATCGAGCCGGCCGGTTGAGCTTTTGGGATTGGTCGAAGCCGATACCTCCGCCGGGAGGGCGAGGTGCTCGAGCAGCGGCACGATGTAGACGCAGCCGGTTTCCAGCACCGCGCCATCGGTTAGGTCGATCTCGTGCAGCGTGAGCCGGTCGAGTTTTTCAGCTACGCGGCATCCGGGGCCAGGCAGGAAGCTTGCGCGCACCCGCAAGGCTTTCGCGCCGAGCCTGAGGTCCAGGCTCGCCGGCTGGATCTGGTCGCTGTCGAGCGGGCGCGGGGCGGCGAGAGCGCCGGACGTGAACAGCGCTGCGATCTCCTGGTCCGGAAGGATGCCCGACTTCTGCAACGATCAACTCCTGAGATAACCCACCGACGTTTAATGATACGCGTCATTGACGCAAGCCGGCACCGGGTCTAAAGGCATCTTATCCCGTGGTGATTTGCCGGTCGGCTTGCAGCCACGTTAAACAAGTCGCTAAAGGGCCGCCTTTGGACCGGCACGCGACTTTTTGCGGCCGGTTTTTTTGTGTCTGGATCAAGGCGATGACGATCGAAAACAAGCGTAATTGGAAGCCCGCAACCCAACTTGTCCATGCCGGAACGACGCGTTCCGGTTTTGGCGAGACCTCCGAGGCGATCTATCTCACACAGGGCTATGTCTATGAAACCGCCGAGGCCGCCGAGGCCCGCTTCAAGGGTGAGGCGCCCGGTTTCATCTATTCGCGCTACGCCAATCCGACCGTGGACATGTTCGAAAAGCGCATGTGCGCGCTCGAAGGCGCCGAAGAGGCCCGCGCCATGGCCTCCGGCATGGCGGCCGTGGCTGCCGCCGTGCTGTGCAGCCTGAAGGTCGGCGACCATATCGTGGCGGCGCGTGCCCTGTTCGGCTCCTGCCGTTGGGTGGTCGAGACGCTGGCGCCGCGCTACGGCATCGAAGCGACGCTGGTGGACGGCACCAGGGCGGAGAACTGGGAAAAGGCGGTGCGGCCGAACACCAAGCTGTTCTTCCTCGAAAGCCCGACCAATCCGACGCTGGAAGTGGTGGACATCGCAGCCGTTGCGACCCTCGCCAATTCGATCGGGGCCAAGGTCGTGGTCGACAATGTGTTCGCCACGCCGTTGCAGCAAAAGCCGCTGGAACTTGGTGCGCATGTCGTCGTCTATTCGGCCACCAAGCACATCGACGGGCAGGGGCGCTGTCTCGGCGGCATCGTGCTGTCGAGCAAGGAGTGGATCGACGAAAACCTGCATGACTATTTCCGCCACACCGGGCCGAGCCTGTCGCCGTTCAATGCCTGGGCGCTGCTGAAGGGGCTGGAAACCCTGCCGTTGCGGGTGAACCAGCAAACCGAAGCCGCCGCCAGGGTGGCGGATTTTTTCGCCGGCCGGCCGGAAGTCGCGCGCGTGATCTACCCGGGCCGTTCCGACCATCCGCAGGCCGATATCGTCAGGAAGCAGATGTCTGGCGGCTCGACCTTGATCTGCATTGACCTCAAGGGCGGCAAGAAATCGGCCTTCGCTTTCCAGAATGCGCTGGAGATCTTCCTCATCACGAACAATCTCGGCGATTCCAAGAGCCTGATCACCCATCCGGCGACGACGACGCACAAGAACCTGACGCCCGAGGCTCGTGCCGAACTCGGCATCGGCGACGGCACACTGCGCCTGTCGATGGGACTGGAAGACATCGACGACCTGCTGGAGGACATCGAGCAGGCGCTGCGCAAGGCCGGATAGGGCCTACCGGCCGGCCTCCGTGATCCGGTCGAGCAATTCCCGCTGCACCGCAAGCCCGCTGGTTTCGCTCGATTGCCGTGTAGCGGCTTTGCTCAAGCCGGGAATATGCATTCCATAATCCTGGCCAAGCCGCTGCAATTGCCGGTCCAGCCGTGCCGAGAAATCCGGTGCGATGGCCTCGGCATCGATCGCCAGCACGAACATGCCGGTGCCGGGGCTTTGCGAGCCTTCGTTGAAGGCAGGCGCGTCGACCGACCAGTTGGCGCCTGCCAACCCGGCTGAAAGCACCTCCACCATCAGCGCGATATTGGCGCCGCGCGCGCCACCGAAGGCCAGCAGAGCCCCATGGATTGCCTCGCGTGCGTCAGTGGTCGGCTTGCCGGATCTGTCGAGTGCCCATCCCTCGGGGATCGGCTTGCCTTCCTCGGCGGCGCGGCGGATGCTGACGAAAGCAGCCGCACTCGATGCCTGGTCGATCAGAAGCGGCGGCCCGTTGGCGCGCGGTGCCGCAAACGCCATCGGATTGGTGCAGAATGTCGGCTTGCTTGCCCCTGAGCCCGCCAGCAGGGCCGGCCCGTTGGTGGCGGCAAGCGCAAGCAGGCCGCGCCTGGCCAATCGTGCAGTGAAATAGCCGAGCGACCCGCAGGTATAGGCATTGGCCTGCACGAAGATGCCGACGCCAAGCGAGTGCGTCGTTTCGATCAGGTCCTCGAAGGCTATGTCGAAACCGAGATGTGCGATACCGCCGCCGGCGTCCGAATGGATGATTGCCGGCAAGGGCCGGGTGAGTGCCGGCTGGACGCCCGCAGCGATGCGGCCCGCCTGCCAACTGTCGAGATAGTCGATAAAGTGGGCCAGCCCCACCGATTCCTGACCGCAGGCCTCCGCGTCGATGTTCGCCCGCGCGACCGCACGTGCCGCTTCGCTGTCCGCACCGCAGCGAAGCGCTGACGCGACGCAGAGTTCTTCCAGCGCATCGAGTTGCATCGTGACAGTTTCGGCCGCCATGTCAGAGCCCGAGCGCAATCTTGCGGCCTTCATGGATGGCGTAGGGCGCCTGCCTGGCAGCCACACAATCGCCGATCGCCCTGAAGGCGATGCCGTGTTCGGCAAGTTCGCCTGCCAGCGTATCCTCGGTCATGTTGGCCGTGGCGAAAACCAGCGTATCGGCCTCGATTTCGGTCCTGCCGTCGTCGAGCAGCGAAAGGATCGTCGCCGTGTGGCCGTTCCATTTCTCGATCACGCTCTCGGTCATGAAGCGCACGCCCAGCTTCGCCAGGGCACGGCGCAACGGGAAATCGGCCGTCGTGCGCTGCAACTCCTTGCCGATCAGCGGGTCGGGCGTGACGAGCGTTACGTGATGGCCGTCTTCGGCAAGCTTCCAGGCCGTGCCGCAGCCCTTCCAGTTGCCGCCCTCGTCAAGCACGATGACGCGCTTTCCCGGCCTCGCTTCCCGCGCCATGACGGCTTCGGCTGAAAAGACGTTGCCGTGTTCCAGGCCAGGCAATGTGTCGAACTGCGGCAGGGCCTTCTGGAATCCCGTCTCGGCCGGCAGCGATCCGGTCGCCAGCACGATTTCGTCGGCCCGCTCGTTTTCGATCTCCTCTGCGGTCATGTAGCTGTTGTAGCGGATTTCCACGCCGAGCTTCGTCAGTTGCCGCTCGTACCAGTCGATGAGGTCGAGGATTTGCGCGCGGCGCGGCTGCATGCCGGCAAGGTGGAACTGGCCGCCCAGCCGGCTGGAGGCCTCGGCCAGCACGACAC
>JBARWP010000417.1:0-4163 GCA_049646905.1 Pseudaminobacter sp.
GCTTCTCAAAGCTCAAGCAATTCCGCCGCGTCGCAACACGCTTCGAGAAAACCGCAAGGCACTATCTCGCCGTCGTCACCATCGCCGCAACAGTCCTATGGCTCAGATAACTGTCCACACTTCCTAAGCCGTATGCCTTACTGCCAGTGCCGCGCGCCGTTTGCGGCCGGCATGCAGCAGCCATAGCGAATGGACGATGAGGGTGACGATGAGGATGGTCCCGCCGATCATGCTGTTGCGCGTGGGCACCTCGGAAAAGATCATCCAGATCCAGACCGGGGCGAACACGGTTTCCAGCAGATAGAACATGGCGACCTCGGGCCCGGAAATATATTTCGGGCCGTTGGCGAGGCAGAAGAAGGCGGCCGGCATCACTATCGCGCCATTGAGGAGGATCCACCAGGGTACGTCGACGTGGAAGCCGGTTCGCGAAACCATGACGGCGGCCACGCAAAACGGCACGATGACGGCCACGAGGGCGGTGAAGCCCATATCCTTGCCGCTGGCGCGGCTGATGGTGATGGCCGAGGCAAGCAGGAACGCATTGGCCAGTGCCAACAGGTCGCCCAGCAGATTGCCTGTGCCGATACTGTCACTCACGATGATCAGCACGCCTGCCAGCATCAGGAACATCGCCAGGATGGTGATCGGGCGAGGGCGCTCCTTCAGGAATATCCATGACAGCAGCGCGGCAAACATCGAGTTGAAGGCAAGGATGAAGACGAGATTTGCCGTTGACGTGTTGAACACGGCAAGCATGAAGGCGATCGTGCCCATCGAATAGAGAGCAGCCACCACGAGTCCCAGGCGTCCCGGTATCAGTTGGGGGACATTCTTGCCCGCCATGCGCAGGAGGCTCCAGATCAGGATTGCCGACAGGAACGTCGCGCCGCTGCGCATCAGCATGATGCTCCAGGCATTGCCGTCGGCAAGACGGATCAAGGGGATATCGACCGTCAGCATCATTCCGCCGAAGGCGGTCAACGCGAGCCCCTTCGCGTGGTTGGACATGTTGGCAGACACTTGAAATTCCTGAAATGAAAGGTGGGTGGCCCTGCGCGATCAGTCGGCCTTGGGGATGTAGCGCTCCCAGCCCTTCGACCCGAGATGCTCCTGCGGCGTGAAGCGGACCTTATAGTTCATCTTGCGCGAACCATTGACCCAATAGCCGAGATAGACATGGGGCAGGCCTGCGGCGCGTGCCCGTGCAATATGATCGAGGATCATGAAAGTGCCAAGCGAGCGCGCGTCGAGATCGGGATCGAAATAGGAATAGACCATCGAATAGCCGTCTGCCATCAGGTCGGACAGCGCAACCGCGATCAATTCGCCCTGGCCCTTGCCGGTGATGAAGCTGTCGGGGCCGCGGCGGCGATATTCGATGATCTTGGTGTTGACGTGGGTATCCTCCACCATCATCGCATAGTCGAGGACCGTCATGTCGGACATGCCGCCCCTGCGGTGGCGCGCATCGAGATATTTGCGGAAAAGCGAATATTGCTCGGTTGAAGGCTCGGCATCGTGGACGGCGCCGATCAGGTCGGCATTGTGCTGGATGACGCGCCTCATGCTCCTGGTCGGCTCGAACTCATTGGCCAGGAGGCGTACCGACACGCAGGCGCGGCACGTCTCGCAGGCCGGCCGGTAGGCAATATTCTGCGAGCGCCTGAAGCCGCCCTGCGTCAGCAGGTCGTTCATTTCGGGCGCCTTCTCGCCGACGAGGTGCGTGAACACCTTCCGCTCGAATTGGCCATCGATATAAGGGCACGGCGAGGGCGCAGTCAGAAAGAACTGGGGCGACTGGGTCGTGTGGTGCGTCATGGTGGCGTCGGTTCAACTCCCACGAGTCATTCTACCTTGGCCGCAGCAAAAAAAAATTCAACTGTATATTGATGTGCCAAGCTCCGCGTGTCCGTAAAAATCCGTTAGGATCGGCGTGCCGGCAGGGCGGAGAAGCCGGCAATCAACGGTCGTTGCGCGTCACCACGGTGCCGAGCAGCAGATCATGGACCGTGCGCCTGCGATCGGTGAAAAGCGTGGCAAGCAGGATCAGGGGCGTCAGTACGACGTTGCCGGCCCAAAACAGAACCGTATGCACGATCGCCAGCAGCCCGTCGACCGGTCTGCTGTCGAGTCGGTCGAGGCGAATGCCCATCATGCGCATGCCCGTCGTGGCCTGGTTTGGCCCGCCAAGTGTGCTCCAGACATAGATCAGCGCCACCATCGGCCCGAGGATGCCGAACAGCGCCCATCCTAGCCCCAGCGTGATGATGCCCAGCAGGAAGACGACTATCGCCACCGGAATGAGCAGAAGCCCGACGATGAGATAGTCGATGCAGAAGGCGACGACCCGGCGCGTCAGCACGCCGTCATAGGCGCGCACGTCATCCAGCCGCGTCGTGATGATCTCGCCCTCGTGAATCTGTGCGTTCATCCCATTTCCTTCCTGTGGCGCCGAACAGTCGCCCATCGGGACTGAAATGGGGAAAAAGCCGCGCGGATTCAAGGTTGGGCTCTGTCAGCCGTCACAGGCGCTGGGCGGATGTCGTCTTGGCCTAGCCTTTCAGGATCTCCGCCACTTCCGGCGCGAAATAGGTCAGGATGCCGTCGCATCCGGCCCGCTTGAAGGCGAGCAGGCTTTCCAGCATGGCCTTTTCGCCATCGATCCAGCCATTGGCGCCCGCTGCCTTGATCATCGAATATTCGCCCGAGACCTGGTAGGCGAAGGTCGGCATCCGCAGCTCATCCTTCAGCCGGCGGATGATGTCGAGATAGGGCAGGCCAGGCTTGACCATCAGCATGTCGGCGCCTTCCAGAATGTCCTGTTCGGCTTCCCGCACCGCCTCGTCGCTATTGGCGTGGTCGAGATAGTAGGTCTTCTTGTCGCCCTGCAGCCGCCCAGCCGTGCCGATGGCGTCGCGATAGGGGCCGTAGAAGGCCGAATGGAACTTCGTCGCATAGGACATGATGGCCACGTCCTGGAAGCCGTTGGCGTCGAGCGCATCGCGTATGGCGCCGATGCGGCCGTCCATCATGTCGGACGGCGCGATGATGTCGGCTCCGCTGGCGGCCTGCACCACCGCGGCTGCGGTCACCTGTTCCACGGTTTCGTCATTGACGATGATGCCGTCGCGCAGGATGCCGTCATGGCCGTGGCTGGTGAAGGGGTCGAGCGCCGCGTCGGTGATGATGCCGACTTCGGGCACGGCGTCCTTGATGGCGCGCGTGGTCCGGTTGATGAGGTTCTGCGGGTCGAGGATATGCGAGCCGGTCTGGTCGCGCCGTTCAGTCTCGATGTTCGGAAAGGTCGCGATGGCCGGAATGCCGAGCTTGGCCGCACGCTCCGCTTCCCTGACGGCCTGGTCCGGCGAGAGCCTGAACACGCCCGGCATGGCAGCGATCGGCTCGCGCCGGTCCTTGCCTTCGATGATGAAGATCGGCCAGATCAGGTCATCGACCGTGAGCCGGTTTTCCTGCACCAGCCGCCGCGACCAGTCATTCTTTCGCATCCGGCGCAGTCTTCTGCTGCCTGTAATTTCGTCGACGGAGCGGGAGAGGGTGGGTTTCATTGCAGTCACCGGCCATTCTGGAATTTTGTGCATGTCCTAACATGTCACTTTGTCCACCACCAACAACTTGGCATGGGCCAGAAACATTGACGCACCTGTGGCGGGTCATTTAGCACTGACTTCGGATCGTTGAGGAAGGATGTGGCATGGATTTCGGCGGCGGCGACGAGATCATTTTCGAACAGAAGGGCAAGGCCGGCATCATCACGCTGAATCGGCCCAAGGCCCTCAATGCCATCACCCACTCCATGGTCAAGGCATTGGCAAGGGCGCTGAAGGCATGGGAGACCGACCCGCAGGTTGCTGTGGTCGTCGTCAAGGCCGAGGGCAGGGCCTTTTGCGCCGGCGGCGACATCCTGCAGGTCTACGAAGGGGGGCGCTCCGGCAACCCGACGGTGGATTTCTTCGCGGACGAATACCGGCTCAATGCCCATATCGCCCGGTTTCCGAAGCCCTATGTCTCGCTGATCGACGGCATCGTCATGGGCGGCGGCGTCGGCATTTCGTGCCATGGCTCCCATCGTGTCATGACCGAGAACGCCCAGTTCGCCATGCCCGAGGTCGGCATCGGCTTCTTCCCCGATGTCGGCGGCA
>JBARWP010000418.1:0-15869 GCA_049646905.1 Pseudaminobacter sp.
CCGAAGACTTCGGCTTCGTCGGGCATCAGGCCGGCGACGATGCGCCCGAGCCGCCGGGCCTCGGTGCACAGGGCCGGGCGGACCAGGTCCTCGCCTGCGGTGGCCGCATAGCCCTCGTTGAAGATCAGGTAGATGACCTCCAGCACAGAGGCGAGGCGTTCTTCCCGCTCTGTGCCGCGCGGCACCTCGAAGGTCAGGCCGGCATTGCCGAGCGCCTTCTTGGCGCGCACGATGCGCTGGGCGATGGTCGGCTCGCTGGAGAGGAAGGCGCGCGCGATCTCCTCGGTGGTGAGCCCGCCGATGAGGCGCAGGGTCAAGGCGGCGCGCGCCTCGCGCGACAGCACCGGATGGCAGGCCGTGAAGATCAGGCTCAGCAGCTCGTCGCCGATATCGTCGTCCATGGCCGCTTCGACTTCTTCGACGGTGGTGTCGCGCTCCTCCTCCAGGTCACGGCCGATCTCGGCGTGCTTGCGCTCCAGCATCTTGTTGCGGCGCAGCCCGTCGATGCCCCGCCGCTTGGCCGCCGCCATCAGCCAGGCGCCCGGGTTTTTCGGGATCCCCGTCTCCGGCCATTTGGACAGGGCGACCACCAGGGCGTCCTGCGCCAGCTCCTCGGCCAGGTCGATGTCGCGCACCAGCCGCGCCAGGCCCGCGACGAGCCTTGCCCATTCGATCCGGAAGACTGCTTCGATGGCTTGATGCGTGTCGGCGGCCGTCATGGCCGCAGATCACATCATGTCCGCCGGGATGGGGCAAGTGTTGCCGGGACAGGGCTGCCCTTCCCCGGCAGGACAATCACATACGCTATGCCCTCCCCCACTCCGTCTCGCTTCGCTCGGCACCTCTCCTCCTCAAAGGCAGAGGAATTGTATGTGGAATTCGACCCCCACTCCGGTTTGCTTTGCAAACCACCTCTCCCCCGTTCGACGGGGGAGAGGAAGCGCCGTCCGCAAGGCTGCCGCCTTTCCTCTCCCCTTTCGAGAGGGAGAGCGACTGTCTTGGAAGTCCAGCACGAAACCGCCCCTGGGCTGCACGTGCTGGTTTCATTCTCGCTGGCCCTTCCTTGCGCGAAGCGGGGTTGGTCCCCGGCCGGGGGTTTCCCCAAGCGACTGTTCGGGCTTGGGAAAATGATGGAGTTGGCCCCCTCTCTCCCACGATCTCTACGATCAAGGTGGCTTTCGGGCTTGGCTCCCCGACAACTTCCGGTGGCCGCCGGAACCGTCGATTCCAAGTTACAAGGGTGGCCGCGAAGCGGCCGGGTGAGGGGGCATATCGATGCTCGTACTCCCCCTCACCGTCTCGCTACGCTCGACACCTCTCCCCGAGGGGAGAGGAGGGAGATGCCAATATGATCGGCTCGTCTCCCCTCCGCGCGGTGATTGCGCATCTCTTGCTGGTCGTCGGCGTCCTGATCGTCGTTTTCCCGATCTACTATACCTTCGTCGCTTCCACGCATTCGCTGCAGACCATATTGCGGCCACCGCTGCCGCTGCTGCCGGGCGACCGGTTTGTCGAAAATTATTCGACCGCGCTGTTTGGCGGCGTCGGCCGCATCGGCGGAGTGCCGGTCAGCACGCTTCTCATCAACACCACGGTGATGGCGCTCGGCATCGCCATCGGCAAGATCGTCATTTCGATCCTGTCGGCCTATGCCATCGTGTTCTTCCGCTTTCCTTTCAGGATGACCTTCTTCTGGCTGATCTTCATCACGCTGATGCTGCCGGTCGAGGTCCGCATCCTGCCGACCTACAAGGTGATGGTCGATCTCGGCCTGATCGATACCTATGCGGGGCTCATCGTGCCGATCATCGCCTCGGCGACGGCCACGCTTCTGTTCCGCCAGTTCTTCCTCACTATTCCAGGCGAACTGGTCGAGGCGGCGCGCGTCGACGGCGCGGGGCCGTTCCGTTTCTTCAAGGACATATTGCTTCCGCTGTCGCGCACCAATATCGCGGCGCTGTTCGTCATCCTCTTCATCTATGGCTGGACGCAATATTTGTGGCCGCTGCTGGTGACCAACCGCAACGACATGAACACGATCGTGATTGCGCTGCGCAAGATGATCTCCTTTGCCGATGCGGATACCGAATGGCACCTGGTGATGGTCACCTCGATGCTGGCCATCGTGCCGCCGATAGTGGTGGTGCTGCTGATGCAGCGCTGGTTCGTGAAGGGCCTGGTCGAGACGGAGAAATGAAGGCGTGGCAACTGTCGATCTGAAGGACGTAAGGAAGATCTATCCGGGCGGCGTCGAAGCGGTGAAGGGCGTTTCAATCGCCATTCCCGACAAGGCGCTGTGCGTGCTGGTCGGTCCCTCCGGCTGCGGCAAGTCCACGCTGCTGCGCATGATCGCGGGGCTGGAAACGATCTCGGCCGGATCGGTGTCGATCGACGGCAAGGTCGTCAATACGATCGGCCCGGCCGAGCGCGACATTGCCATGGTGTTCCAGAACTATGCGCTCTATCCGCATATGAAGGTCTACGACAACATGGCCTATGGCCTGCGCAATCGCGGCAAGGCCAAGGACGAGATCGACCGGCGCGTGCGCGAAACCGCCGATATACTGGAACTCGGCCACCTGCTCGAGCGGCGCCCGCGCGAGCTGTCGGGCGGCCAGCGCCAGCGCGTCGCGATGGGGCGCGCCATCGTGCGCAATCCGAAAGTGTTTCTGTTCGACGAGCCGCTGTCCAATCTCGACGCCAAGCTGCGTGGCCAGATGCGGGTGGAGATCAAGAACCTGCAGCGCTCGCTCGGCGTTACCAGCGTCTATGTCACCCATGACCAGCTCGAAGCGATGACGCTTGCGGACGTTCTGGTGGTCATGAATGCCGGGCTGGTCGAGCAACTGGGAAATCCGCTCGACATCTACGAGAAACCGGCCTCGACATTCGTGGCGAGTTTCATCGGCGCGCCGCCGATGAACCTGCTGAAACTCACTACGGGTTCGAACGGGGTCGCCTTCGCCAATGGCGCGCATGTCGCCGTTTCGGCGCCGGCCGGGGCGGTTATCCTCGGCTTCCGGCCGGAGGATGCGGATGCAGCACCCGATACGGAGGAGGCGCAGGAGGGGCTCTCGCTTCCCGCCATGGTCGAAGCCGTCGAGCCGGTCGGCTCGGAAAGCTTCCTGTACTGTTCGGCGGCCGGCAGCCGGATCATCGTACGGGTTCCTGGCCGCGCGACGGCAAGTCCGGGCGACAGGCTGCACATCGTGGCGCGCGCCCAGAAGCTGCACTGGTTCGATGAGGCCGGCAAGCGGGTGGAATGACGGGTTGCTACCCTTCCTGACGGGTTGCTACCCTTCCTGACTGGTTGCCGCGAGCGGGTGGTCGGCTTTTGGCGGCAGCCGGAACAGGGTGACGAAACGGCCTGCCAGTTCCCGGTCCCCTTCGAGACCTAGCATGCCGCCCGCTTCGAGCGCCGCGGTGGGCTGCTCGCCATAGATGGCAGCGGCGACGGCTTCCGGGGCCCCTTTGAAAACCAGGTCGGCTTCGTCGGTTGCCGCGCGGGCGATTTCGATGCGGCCCCGCGCGAGATGGGCGAGAAAGCTTTCCCCGCCAAGCCGGAAGCCGATGCGGGCATCGATGCCTTCGGCGCGAGGTGGGTCGATCATGGTGCGTAGCGACAGCATCAGCGATGCGGCACTCAGCGGCAGGCTCGGATCATGCTCCGGCGAGCGCGCGGCCCAGCGGCCCAGCGCCTGGAAAATCGGTTCGCTCTCATAGCCCCAGGGAGTCAGCTCATAGACCTGCGTGGATGCCGGTGGCAGCAGTTTGGTGCGGATGACGATGCCGGCCCGTTCCAGGCCTTCAAGGCGCTGGGTGAGGATGTTGGCGCTGATGCCGGGCAGATCGGCCCGTAGATCGCTGAAGCGCTTCGGGCCGAACATCAGTTCGCGCACGATGAGCAGCGCCCAGCGCTCGCCGACCAGTTCAAGCGCATGGGCGGTGCCGCAGGCGTCGTTATACCAGCGGCGATGCGGGGTTTCGGAACTCTTAGTTATTTTTTTTAACTGCATGGTTGTTTTTTGTAACTTAGTAGGGCATGGTTGTCAAATCCAACAGAGAGGAGCCCCCCAATGTCCAAGCTTATTTTTGTCAATCTGCCGGTCACCGATCTCGACAAGTCCATTTCCTTCTACGAGGCTGTCGGCGGGCAGAAGAACGAGCAGTTCAGCGACGATACCGCTGCCTGCATGGTCTTTTCCGACACGATCCATGCAATGTTGCTGACCCATGACAAGTTCAGCCAGTTCACCTCGCGCAGGATCGCCAATGCGAAGGAAACCTGCCAGGTGCTGATCGCCGTCTCGGTCGACAGCCGCGAGGAAGTCGACGACGTCATCGACAAGGCCGGCGCGGCCGGCGGCGTGGAGGATCCGAACCCGAAGCAGGACTACGGCTTCATGTATGGCCGCAGCTTCGAGGACCCGGACGGGCATATCTGGGAGGTCACGTGGATGGATATCGAGGCTGCACAGGAGGCAATGGCCGCTGCCGGCTGACGGTCATGCAGGCGATGCCACGATGAAAATGATCCCGAAAAGTCTGCAACTTTTCGGGATCATGCTTAGCGTCATGCGCCCAGTCAAACTCCGGACGCGTCGACGTTTTGGGTGGGCATCGAGATATTCCGAAAACCGGATTCCACTTTTCGGTTCAATATCCTAGCGCGTCGGTACCGGGTGCTCGCCGCGATAGTCGTAGAAGCCGCGTCCCGTCTTGCGGCCGAGCCAGCCGGCCTCGACATATTTCACCAGGAGCGGGCAGGGGCGGTATTTGGAATCCGACAGGCCGTCATGCAGCACCTGCATGATGGACAGGCAGGTGTCGAGCCCGATGAAATCGGCAAGCTGGAGCGGACCCATCGGATGGTTGGCGCCAAGCTTCATCGCCGTGTCGATGGCCTCGACGGTGCCGACGCCTTCGTAAAGCGTGTAGATCGCCTCGTTGATCATCGGCAGCAGGATGCGGTTGACGATGAAGGCCGGAAAATCCTCCGAAACCGTCGTCGTCTTGTCGAGCGAATGGCAGAACGCCTGCGCCGCCTCGAAGGTCGCGTTCTCGGTGGCGATGCCGCGCACCAGTTCGACCAGCTTCATCACCGGCACGGGGTTCATGAAGTGGATGCCGATGAAGCGCTCCGGCCGGTCGGTCTGGGCGGCGAGGCGCGTGATCGAGATCGAGGAGGTGTTGGTGGCGAGGATCGCCTCCGGATTGAGCTGCGGACAAAGCTGCGCGTAGATCTTGCGCTTGATCGTCTCGTCTTCGGTGGCCGCTTCGATCACCAGGTCGGAGCCGGCAAGGTCGCCCATTGCGGGTGCGCTGGAAATCCGCGCCAGCGCCTCCTTGCGATGGGCCTCGTCGAGTTTTCCGGCGCTCACCTGCCGGGCCATATTGCCGCTGATCGTGGCGATGCCCTTCTGGATGGCATCGGCCGAGATATCGTAGAGCAGCACCTTGTAGCCCGCCAGTGCCGCGACATGGGCGATGCCGCCACCCATCTGGCCTGCGCCGATGATCCCGATCGTCTCCAATCTGCTGCTCATTACACTGATCCTGTCAAAGAGCTTTTTTGCAGCTCATCTTATTGTGCAGTGCAAACTAAGAGAGCGGGGAGACTTCGTCTACCCCGCCCTCATGATTTTGTGCGCTGTTGTGGCTAAAGTCAAAGCGCCTTTTCGAGTTCGGGCAGGACCTGGAAGAGGTCACCGACGATGCCGTAGTCGGCGACCTGGAAGATCGGGGCTTCCTCGTCCTTGTTGATGGCGACGATGACCTTGCTATCCTTCATGCCGGCCAGGTGCTGGATGGCGCCCGATATGCCGCAGGCGATGTAGAGGTCGGGGGCGACCACCTTGCCGGTCTGGCCGACCTGCCAGTCGTTGGGGGCATAGCCGGCATCGACCGCCGCACGGCTGGCACCGACGGCTGCGCCCAGCTTGTCGGCGACCGGCAGGATGACTTCCTGGAACTTCTCCGAGGAGCCGAGCGCGCGCCCGCCTGAGATGATGATCCTGGCCGAGGTGAGTTCCGGCCGGTCGCTGCCCGACAGCTTGTTTTCGACGAAGGTCGACAGGCCCGGATTAGCGGCAGCGGATACGGTCTCGACCGCGGCCGAACCGCCTTCGCCGGCCGCCTGGAAGGAGGCGGTGCGCACGGTGACGACCTTCTTGGCCTCGCCCGACTGCACGGTCTGGATGGCGTTGCCGGCATAGATCGGGCGCTTGAAGGTGTCCGAGCTCACCACTTCGATGATCTCGGAGATCTGCGCCACGTCGAGCAGGGCGGCGATGCGCGGGGAGACGTTCTTGCCGCTGGCGGTCGCCGGGGCGACGATGGTGTCGTAGCCGCCTGCCAGCGACACGACGAGGGCGGCCAACGGCTCGGCCAGACGCTGCTCGAGCTCGTCGGCTTCGGCCAGAAGCACCTTGCGTGCGCCCTTCAGCCTGGTGGCCTGGTCGGCCGCCGCCTTGGCGCCCTTGCCGGCGACCAGCACATCGACATCGGAGCCGATCTGCAGGGCGGCCGAAAGCGCCTTGGCCGTCTGGTCCGACAGCGTTGCATTGTCGTGTTCGGCGATGAGGAGAATTGCCATGTCTTTTACCCTTCCTTCCGAACCTTAGAGCACGCCGGCTTCGTTCTTGAGCTTGTCGACCAGCTCGGCCACCGTCTTGACCTTGACGCCGGCCTTGCGGCCGCCCGGTTCCTCGGTCTTCAGCACCTTGAGCCTCGGTGTGACATCCGCGCCGAAATCGGCCGGGGTCTTTTCGTCCAGCGGCTTCTTCTTGGCCTTCATGATGTTGGGCAGCGAGGCATAGCGCGGCTGGTTGAGGCGAAGGTCGGTGGTGATGATAGCCGGCATCTTCAGGCTCACCGTCTGCAGGCCGCCATCGACCTCACGCGTCACCCTGGCCTGATCGCCCTCGATCTCGACCTTGGAGGCAAACGTGCCCTGGCTCCAGCCCAGCAAGGCCGACAGCATCTGGCCGGTCTGGTTGGCGTCGTCGTCGATCGCCTGCTTGCCAAGGATCACCAGTCCCGGCTGCTCGGCCTCGACCACGCCCTTCAGCACCTTGGCGACGCCGAGCGGCTCGGTCTCGCCCTCGACCTTGACCAGGATGGCGCGGTCCGCACCCATGGCGAGCGCCGTGCGCAGCGTCTCGGCCGCCTGTGCCGGGCCGATCGAGACCACCACGATCTCCTCGACCTTGCCGGCCTCCTTCAGACGGATCGCTTCTTCCACCGCGATCTCGTCGAACGGGTTCATCGACATCTTCACATTCGCAAGCTCAACGCCCGAGCCGTCCGACTTCACGCGGATCTTCACATTGTAGTCGACAACCCGCTTCACGGGCACCAGAACTTTCATGTGCTTCTCACCTCTTCTGATGATTTCGCAGCGCCCTAGCAGGGCTCGCCGCTGCCCATTTGTCGATTGACGACATATAGAGCGAAAAAAACGGAAACTTCACGCTTCCGGTGGCGGCGCGGCTTCCGCAAGCGGCGGGACCCTAGTTATCCACCGGGGGCGCGTCAATATCCGGCGCGCATCCAAATCGGTTTGAACCAGTCGAAACTACTGTCTGCCCCAGCGCGGCGCGGTCCCGGCTTCTTCGGATTGGACCATGCTCGGCCGGTCGATCCTGACGGCGCGCGGCGTCACGATCTGCCGGTCGAGAAGGGGGACGTCGTGGCGGCGCAGGATCACGATCAGTGCCGCTCCCGCGACGATGCCGCCGATGTGGCATGCCCAGGAAATCTGGTCCTCGCCGGCAAGCATGAACATGGAGAACTGGAACAGGATCCACAGGCCGAGCGTGATATAGGCCGGGATGCGCAGCGGGATACGGCCGAAAGCCAGAATCCAGATCTTCACCTTCGGGTGCAGGATAAGATAGGCCGCAACGATGCCGGCTATCGCGCCGGAGGCGCCGATCAGCGGCATCTGCGAGTCGGGTGCGACGAGGCCGTGCACGACTGCGCCCGAGATTGCGCACAGCAGATAGAAGACGAGATAGCGGAAATGGCCGAGCGCATCCTCGACATTGTCGCCGAACACCCACAGGAACAGCATGTTGCCGCCAAGATGGAGAATGTCGCCATGCAGGAAGGCATAGGTGACGTAGGTCAGATATCCCGGCACGAGCACATATTCAGGCGGAAGCTCGGCCGTGTCGAAGGCCACCGAGGGGATGTAGCCAAGGCCGACGGCGGCGATCTGGGCGGTGTACTCACTGCCGAAGGAAGTGAAGAGATAGATGCCGATATTGGCCACGATCAGCGCGATCGTCACATATTGATGCTTGATGTGTTTCAGGCTGTTGGCATCGTGCAGCGGAATGAACATCGACCCGTTTTCCGCTCCCGCGACATGCTAGAGCGGCGGACGCCCTGATAACCCGGGCCGCCGCTCTATCCGTTGGTCTTGCCGCATTTGTGCGACGCCAAGTGATTCCGCTGGCTGCACAATGCCCTAACGGTTCTTGCCCGGTACCCATAGCACATCGGCGTTTCCGTTGTCATTGACGCAGCGGGCGGCCACGAACAGCAGGTCGGAGACACGATTGATGTACTTGATGCCGGTGCGGTTGACATGCTCGGCCGGATCCTGCGCCAGCGCCACCATGGCCCGTTCGGCCCGTCTGGCGACCGTGCGGGCAAGGTGAAGGGCTGCCGCGGCCGGCGCCCCCCCGTTCAGCACGAATGAGCGCAGCGGCTGCAGGTTCTTGTTCAGGAGGTCGATATCGGTCTCGAGGCGCTCCACCTGCGAGGCGATGATCCGCAGCGGCTCATAGTCCAGCTTCTTGCCCCTATCGGGCGTCGACAGGTCGGCGCCGAGATCGAACAGGTCGTTCTGGATGCGCGAAAGGATGGCGTCGAGTTCCGGATAGGCCGTGCCGGTATGCACGCGTGCAAGCCCGATGCAGGCATTGGCCTCGTCCACCGTCCCATAGGCCTCGACCCGCAGATCCGATTTCAGGCGCCTTTCGCCACTGCCCAGGCCGGTCGTGCCATCATCGCCGGTGCGGGTGTAGATCTTGTTCAGCCTTACCATTCCTGCCCTCCACGTCTCTAAAGTATGTTGCAGCCAAATGGAATCACTTGGCGTCGCATACATGCAGCAAAATCAACTGGATAGACCATGGTGTCGTCCGAAAACCGGTGCCCACTTTTCGGCATCATGGTCTAAAGCGCCTCGTGATCTTTTCAGATTCGCTCGTGGCGCTCCAAGTCCTTGTTTTGGAGCAGGACCCTATCCGAAAGCCTGCAACCTTTCGGGATCGTGCTCCAGTCGTCGCTATCCGCGATTGAAATAGACCGCCAGCAGGATCAGCACCAGCGCAATGAACTGCAGCAGGACGCGCAACTGCATAAGCTTGTTGGACGTGTTGCCCGAGCCGCCGCGCATCATGTTCATGAGGCCGCGGATCAGCACCACCACAACGGCGAACATGACGACGATTGCAAAAATGTTGAAGACAGTTGCCATTGGGGGGAGTCCAGCTTTGTTAGTCAGGCCTGCGAGGCGAGCACACGATAGAAAAGCGCGGCGGGCAGAATACGTTTCAGCACTACACCAATCCGGGCAGGCAATGTCACCACATAATGCGGCCTGGGCCTTGGCGACAGCAGGGCGTGGCGCAATACCGCATGGACCGCATCGGGCTTGAGCTTCAGGCGCGATTTCGACCCGCCTGCCTGCAGGCGTGCAAGCTGTGCCTCGTAGTCTTTGGCGTGGACCGAGTTTTCATGGTCGATGTTCTTGAGGAACCAGGTGAGCCCGTTGGACGCGATCTTCGATTCGATGGGGCCGGGCTCGATCAGCGAGACATGGATGCCGGACCCTGCAAGTTCGGCACGCATGCACAGGGTCAATCCCTCCAGCGCATGCTTGGAGGCCGCATAGGCACCGCGCCATTTCACCGGTGTCAGGCCGAGGATGGACGAGCAGTTGACGATGCGGCCATGGCCCTGTGCCCGCATCACCGGCACGATCCGGCGCGTCAGGTCGTGCCAGCCGAAGAGATTGGCCTCGAATTGTTCGCGCAGGGCCTCGACGGGCAGGTCCTCCACCGCCCCGGCCTGCGCGTGGGCGCCGTTGTTGTAGAGCGCATCCAGCGTGCCGCCGGTTTGCTCCAACACCGCCGACACGAGGGCGGCGATCGAGGCTGGTTCGCGGTAGTCGAGGTAGAAGGCCTCGATCCCCTCCGCCTCCAGGGCAGCAATGTCTTCCGGCTTGCGCGCGGTGGCGAAGACACGCCAGCCCTCGGCCTTCAGCGCCCGGGCGCAGTAGGCGCCTATGCCTGATGAGGCACCGGTCAGGATGATGGTGCGCAACCCTTGGTCGGGGGAATTGGTTGTTTTGCCGAGACTTGTCATTTAGAGCGAACCCTTCCCATATTCGCGACCGGGAGACAAACGAACAGATGCAGGCGCAGTGAGAAAGATCGTCGCCATACGCCGTGTCCTTTTCGATGCGCTGGGTCACTTCAATGACGACGATGGCTGGTCGATGGCCAGCCATCTGGCCATTACCGCGCTGATGGCGCTGTTTCCCTTTCTGATCTTCGCCACGACACTGGCGAGCGTCCTCGGAGCGGAGGCGTTTGCCGAAACGGCGGTGCACCTGGTCTTTGATACCTGGCCCGAACAGATTGCCGAGCCGATCGCCCGCGAGGTGGTAAATGTGCTGACCGTCCAGCGCAGCGACCTCCTGACCTTCGGCGTGGTGCTGGCCGCGTTCTTTGCATCGAACGGCATCGAGGCCCTGCGAACCTCGCTCAACCGCGCCTATCGTGTCATCGAAACGCGCTCCTTCATCTATCGCCGCCTGCAAAGCCTGGCCTTCGTCGTCATTGCGACGGTCGGCTTCCTGGTCATCAGCGTGCTTCTGCTGTTCGCGCCCATCCTGGCGCGGTTGGCGCAGGCGAATTTCGAATGGATCAAACCCTATATGGGCACGATCACGCTGTGGCGTTTCGTGATTGCTTCAACGGTGATCGTCCTCGGCCTGATTGCCGTGCATTTCTGGCTTCCGGCCGGCAAGCGGCGGTTCACCGCAATCGTGCCGGGAATCATCTTCACGCTGATAGGCTGGCTCGTCGGCTCGACGATGTTTGCCGCCTATCTCGACCGGTTCTCCTCCTATGTGACGACCTATGCCGGGCTTGCCTCGATCATGATCGCGGTCGTCTTCCTCTACATCGTCTCGGCGATCTTCATCCTTGGCGGCGAATTGAACGCCGCCATCAGCCGCTACCTGGAGGCGCGCGCCCGCGTCGGTGCCTGAGAAGGCCTGGCCGGTCCCGCCGTTGCCAGCGCGACGCCGGCGGTTGCCAGCGCCATGCCGACCATCTGCACCAGGGTCAGTTCTTCCCCGAAGAGCACCCAGGCCATGGCGGCCGTAACCGCCGGAACGAGATAGAAGAGTGCCGAGACCTTCGACATCTCGCCGTCGCGGATCATCACCATCAGCAGGAAGACTGCACCGATGGAAAGGACCAGCACCAGCCAGGCCAAAGCGAAGATCAGCTCGCCGTTGAACTCGATCGACTGCGTCTCGAAGGCGAGCGATCCCAGGCCCATCAGAAGCGCGCCGCCGAGATATTGATAGAGCGTGCCGGTCACCAGGTCGCCGCTGGCCACGAAACGCTTCTGCCAGATGCTGCCCGCCGTGATGCTGGCCACCGCGATGAAGCTTGCGCACAGCGTCGGCCATGTCACACCCGCCGTCTTGTCGAGGGCGGGCGACAGCACGATGATCGTGCCGACAAAGCCGGCGGCCAGGCCGATCCAATGCCGCAGGCCGATCTTCTCGCCCAGCAGGCGGCCGGCAACGAAGGCGGTGATCAGCGGCTGCAGCCCTGCGACCAGCGCCATAAGGCCCGCGGGGAGGCCGTGCGCGATGGCCCAGAACACACCTCCGAGATAGCCGCCATGCAGCATCGTTCCCGCAATGACCGAATGCAGGGCATGTCCCGGCGTGACCTTCCGGGCGCCGATGACGAGTATGACCAGGATCAGCAGCAGAAAGGCCAGGATGAAGCGGGCGGTGAGGAAGGTGAAGGGCTCCGCCCAGGGCATGGCATAGCGTGCGCCGATGAAGCCGCTGGACCAGAGGATGACGAAGGTGGCGGGAACGAGCCGTTTGAGAGCTGGAGGCATTGCGGTGAAGTCCGTTGATCGACGGGACCGGAATACCGCCGCTGCGGCAATCGCTCTAATGCCATTCATTGCTGCAAGCAAAGCGAAACGATTGAATCATATACTGAATGAAATTGAACCCGGTGGGTTCACGGGACGAAGAAGTGTCACCTTGCATAGGAGCGGGCATGCTTTGGAATCTCGATCCGGCCTGGCTGATGATGGCGATTGCGGCGGTCGTGGTGATCGCCCTTTTATTTGGCTCAGTGCTCGATCTCCTCACGCGTGAAGACGGTTTCGGCCCGATCGGCAACATGGTCGTGTTCGCCTCCGGCTTCTTCGCCGCCATCATTCTGGTCAATGTCTACGGGATCAGCCTGCGTGACCTGACGCTGGCGACCGTCACCGGCCTCGGCGGCGCCTTTGTGAGCTTCGCCATACTGATGCTTCTCAAGGCCGGCGCATCACGCTTGAGATAGGCGGGTTCACAGCCCGACCATGTGCCGGACCTCAGTTGCCATCCTGCCGCTCTCGCGCAGCGTGGCGAGGCCGGTGTCGCGCTCGCTTTTCGACAGTTTGCGCCCATCCGCGCCCAGGACCAAGCGATGGTGGAAATAGCGCGGCGCCGGCAGACCGAGCAGTCGCTGCAACAGGCGCTGGATGCTGGTGGCCTGGTAGAGGTCGCGCCCGCGCACGACATGGCTGATTTCCTGCAACGCATCGTCGGCAACGACGGATAGATGGTAGCTGGTGGGGATGTCCTTGCGCGCGATCACCACATCGCCCCATTGCAGCGGCTGTGCTTCGACCTCGTGGGTGGCGGCAAGGATGGCGTCGTCGAACTCCGTCCATGACAGTGGCGCGGCCAGGCGCGACAGGGCAGCCTCGGTGTCGAGGCGCCAGGCAAAGGGCTCGCCCGCAGCGATGCGGCGGCTGCGCTCGGCTTGCGGCAACTGCTTGTCGGCTGCCGGATAGATTGGTGCACCGTCAGGGTCGCGGGGCCAAGCCCTGCCCTGCTGCTCACTCTCGGCGATGACGGCGCGGATCTCGCCCCGGCTCATGAAGGCGGGATAGACCAGTTCCTCGCGGATCAGCCTGTGCAGAAGGCCTTCATAAGTCGCGAAATGATCGGACTGGCGGCGGACCGGCTGTTCCCATTCGATGCCCAGCCAGGCAAGGTCGCGGAAGATGCCGGCCTCGAATTCGGGTGTGCAGCGGGTGGTGTCGATATCCTCGATGCGCAGCAGGAACCGCCCGCCGCTCGCCTGCGCCATCCCTGCATTCAGCAGTGCCGAATAGGCGTGGCCGAGGTGAAGTTCACCATTCGGGCTCGGGGCGAAGCGAAAGACAGGAGTGTTCATTGCCGGGGCGGTTAGCGGGTTGAATCGACTGTCCTCAGATTGCTACTTTGGCAGGCCAACTGGAACAAGCCACACCATGCGCCGTATCGCCAGTCTGGACGACATTTCCGCCGGGCTCGATGCGCTGTGTGTCATCGACCCGCGCCTCAAAGCCGTGCGCGCCGCCGCCGGCGAGGTTCCGCTGCGGCTTTCGGAGCCGGGCTTCACCAGCCTCGTCTCGATCATCGTGGCGCAACAGGTGTCGCGCGCCAGTGCCGATGCGATCTTCGGGCGCCTGGTCAAGCTGGTCGATCCGCTGACGCCGCATGCCCTGCTTAATGCAGGCGAGGCGATGTTTCGTGAGGCCGGCCTGTCGCGGCCCAAGCAGCGGACGCTGCTTGCCGTTTCGCAAGCCGTGCGCGACGGGCTCGACCTTCATCACCTTTGCAGGCTCGATGCTGCGGACGCGATTGCCCGCATGACTTCGGTTTCCGGCATCGGGCCGTGGACGGCGCAATGCTACCTGCTGTTTTCGGCCGGACATCCGGACATATTTCCGGCGCGCGACGTGGCCTTGCAGTCGGCCGTCGGCCATGCGCTCGGTATGACGCCCCGGCCCGGCGAGAAGCTGCTGGGCGCACTGGCCGAATCATGGGCGCCATGGCGCGGCTTCGCGGCCCGTCTTTTCTGGGCCTATTACCGGGAAACACGCGGTCGTGATGGGGCGCCGCCGGTCCAACTCATGGAGAAAGCCTGAAATTTCCTGCTTTCCCGCCTGGCACGACTCCGTGAAAAAACTTCACATCGATGTCATGTAGGGCGTAGAATATCCGCGCACCTTGGTTGATTCATCAATTTGGGAGTGAGCTGCAAGTGACGGTCGCCGTATCTCCGGATGGCCTTCCCGCACTGGTGCTGAACGCGGATTATCGCCCGCTCAGCTATTACCCCTTGTCGCTATGGTCGTGGCAGGACGCCATAAAGGCTGTCTTTCTCGACCGTGTGAACATCGTCGCGGAATATGAGCATTCGGTGTCGTCGCCGTCCTTCTCGATGCGGCTGCCGAGCGTCGTCAGCCTGAAGAACTACGTGAAGCCGTCACGCTATCCCGCGTTCACGCGCTTCAACGTGTTCCTGCGCGACCGCTTCCAGTGCCAATATTGCGGCACCCATGAGGATTTGACCTTCGACCACGTCGTGCCGCGCCACAGCGGCGGTGCCACGACCTGGGAAAATGTCGTCGCCGCCTGTTCGCCCTGCAATCTCAGGAAAGGCGGGATGATGCCGGCGCAGGCCAAGATGTGGCCGATGCAAAAACCCTTTCAGCCGACCGTGCACGACCTGCACAACAATGGCCGGCTGTTTCCGCCCAACTATCTGCACGAAAGCTGGATGGACTATCTCTACTGGGATGTCGAACTGGAGCCCTGAGCGGCTTCGGGAAATCAGGCTTTTCCGAATGCGCCGCGAAAGGCGATGGTTGCCAGCACGAGGCTTGCGATCGCATTCCAGCCGGCGAGCGACAGGCCGAGTATCCGCAAGGCCGCCTTGTCGCAGGACGGCGGAATCACGGTGTTGAGGGAATCCAGCACCCCGCCGCTTCCGCCTGTCGGAGGGGCCACCACCGCGCCGCAATCGGCCGGGCCTGCCCACCAGCCCCATTCGACGCCCGAGTGGTAGACGCCCATATAGAGGCCATAGGCCATCAGCAATCCGCCGACCAGAAGCAGGCCGCGCGTGATTGCGCTCGGAAAGTGCAGGGAAGAGGAGAGTGCCGCAACCGCCATCAGCGGTATTCCGACATAGTAGGGCGTGCGCTGTTCCAGGCACAGCTTGCAGGGGATGTAGCCGCCGATATGCTCGAAGCCGAGCGCGCTGCCGACCGTCGCTGCCATCAGGACCAGAAGCAACAGGGCCGTGACGGTCTGGACGCTGCTGGTAGGCTGGTTCAGGAAAGACATGGCAGGTGTCCGGTTGGTGCGTGTGCGGCCTGATGGTCAGAAAGCGTATCTGACCAGGATGTAAAGCGAAATAAGGGCGGCGGCGGCAAGTGCCGCCAGCATGCCGAGACGCTTTTCGATGAATTCGCGGATCGGCTCGCCATAGGTCCGCAACAGCCAGGCCAGGAACAGGAAGCGGGCGCCGCGCGCGACGATCGCCGAGATGATGAACCATCCGAGCGGAAACCCGATGACGCCGGACAGGATCGTCACCACCTTGATCGGCGGGAGATGGGCAAGCCCCGACGTTATCAGCATCAGCAGGATGAAGCCTACGCCCGATGACGCGCGCAAGGCTTCGAAATCGTCCAATTTGCCGTAGAATTCGAGCACCGGCTTGGCGACCGCCTCATAGGCGTAGTGGCCGAGGAACCAACCGGCGATG
>JBARWP010000419.1:0-1539 GCA_049646905.1 Pseudaminobacter sp.
AGACTGGAGTTACCAGGTTTCAGCACTCGCCGGAGGGTCCGAATGAACATCCACAAGAATGCCCGTTGACGCCACTGCGTCGAGAGGAGATGGCGCTGTCGGTCATTGAAGGTCGTCTTTCCAAAGCCCATGCGGCGCGGACATATGGTGTGTCGAGGAAGATCGTGTCGCGGTGGGTCGAGCGCTTCGAGGCCGAGGGACGCGCTAGCATGGCCGATCGCTCGTCACGACCCGAAGTGATGCCGGGCATGACCGGAGAGGCGGCGTGCTGGCCGGCCCCCCTCAGGTGGTCCGGGTTTAATGTTAGTGCATGACGGGTCTTGGCGCTACGGCCGGGGTGGCCGGCGAAGCTGGTCCGGGTTGCGCAGCCGGCCACAGGATAGCTTCCGGCGCGGGCGGCTTGTAGCCCAGCGATGAGTGTGGTCGGACCGTATTGTAATGCTGCCGCCACCCTTCAATGACGATCTGGGCCTCCTTCAGCGTATAGAAGATTTCTCCATCGAGCAGTTCGTCGCGAAGCTTCGAGTTGAAGCTCTCGCAATAGCCATTCTCCCAGGGACTGCCGGGCATGATGTAGGCCGTCTTGGCCCCGACGGTGGCAATCCATTCACGCAATGCCTTGGCGATGAACTCCGGGCCATTGTCGGATCGGATGTGACCAGGGATGCCGCGCAGGATGAATAGGTCGGACAGAACGTCGATCACATCGACGGCCTTCAACTTCCGGCTCACCTTGATGGAGATGCATTCTCTTGTGAACTCGTCGATCACGTTGAGCATGCGGAATTTCCTTCCGTTGTGGGTCCGATCCTCGACGAAGTCGTAGGACCAGACATGGTTGGGATACTCCGGCCGCAGCCGGATGCACGAACCGTCATTCAGCCAGAGGCGGCCGCGTTTGGGCTGCTTCTGCGGAACCTTCAGCCCCTCGCGCCGCCAGATCCGCTCGACCCGTTTGACGTTCACCACCCAGCCCGCCCGGTGCAGCATCGCTGTGATGCGGCGATAGCCGTAGCGGCCATATTGGATGGCAAGTGCGATGATGTCGGCAGTCAAGGCCACTTCATCATCCGGTGTCGTGGGAACCTTGCGCTGCGTGGAGCGATGCTGACCCAGAACACGGCATGCCCGTCGTTCGGGAACGCCAAGCTCAGCGACAACATGATCCACGCAGGCGCGGCGACGCGCGGGGCTTAGAAGTTTCCCCGTGCAGCTTCCGCAAGGATCATCTTGTCCAGCGTCAGATCGGAAACGGCACGGCGAAGACGCGAGTTCTCCGCCTCAAGCTCCTTCAACCGCTTGACCTGGTCGCCCTTCAGGCCCCCGTATTCCGACCGCCAACGATAATATGTTACTTCCGTCACCCCTATCGATCGGACCGCTTCCGCGACCGATTTGCCCTGCGAAGTCAGCACATCAACCTGCCGCAGCTTCGTGACGATTTCTTCCGCAGCGTGTCTCTTTCTGGCCATTTCTTAAGTCCTCCATCGGCTCAAAAGCCATACATAAGGGAGGACCACTTTTCAGGGGGCAGACCAC
>JBARWP010000420.1:0-4891 GCA_049646905.1 Pseudaminobacter sp.
GAGCTGTTCGGGCTGGTGACGGGGGATGTCCGCCTCGACCTCGACCGGCTGAAGGCGCGCAAGAACGCGATCGTCGGAAAGCTGCGGCAGGGGGTTTCCGCCCTCCTTGAGGCCGGCAAGGTGCGAGTGGTGAACGGCAAGGCTTCCTTCGTCGACACGCGCACGATCCGCATCGCCGACACCGGCGAAACCCTCGATGCGGATCGCGTGATCGTCGCGACCGGCTCCGAGCCCGCGCGCCTCAGGATCGACAGCGCGGCCGGGGCCGGGCTGCTGACGAGCGACGACCTCCTTGAACCCGACCGCATTCCCGGCTCGATGCTGGTCATCGGCGGCGGCTATATCGGTGTCGAACTCGGCCAGTTCTACAGCCGCGCAGGCGCGAGCGTCACCATCGTCGAGCAGGCCGACAGGCTGGTCCCCACCGAGGACGACGATATCGCCAGGGCGCTGCAGGCATCGCTGCATGCAGAAGGGATCACGATCCTGACAGGGGCGACGGTGAACAGCGTCTCGGCGGCGGGCGTGGGGCAGTCGGTTGTGGTGGAGACGCCGGCGGGTTCGCGGACGATCACGGCCGATATCGCCGCGCAGGCGATCGGCCGCAGGCCGAGCTTCAGGGGCCTCGCGCTGGAAAAGGCGGGCGTCGAAACCCGCAACGGCGCCATTGCCGTCGATGACGGGATGCGCACAAGCACGCCGGGCATCTATGCCGTCGGCGATGTTGCGGGCGGCGTCCTTCTTGCCCATGTGGCGATAGCAGAAGCCGAATGTGCGGTGGACAACGCCCTCGGCGGCGTCAGCGCGATGAGCTACCGGGCGGTGCCGCGCTGCATCTATACGAGCCCGGAAGTCGCCTGCGTCGGCCTCACGGAACGTCAGGCGCGGGCGAACGGCCGCAAGGTCGGCGTGGCGCGCCTTCCCCTTCATGCGGTCGGCAAGGCACTCATCATCGACGGGCAGTCGGGGATGGTCAAGGTCGTGGCGGACGAGGAGACCGGGGAAGTGCTCGGCATGCACATCATCGGCCCGCATGCGACAGAGCTGATTTCGGAAGCGGTGCTTGCCATCGGCCTCGAATGCACGGCCGAGGAGATCGCCCGGACGATCCATCCCCATCCCACCGTTGCCGAGGGGATCGGCGAAGCCGCCATGATGCTGACCGGCGGCGCGCTCCATATGCCATGAACAGACCGGCTTACAGGCACGCCAAGTGGAGCGGATGAAATGGGCGGCATCCTTCATTTCGGCGGCACCTTCAATCCGGTCCATATCGGCCACCTTCGTCTTGCAATCGAGGCGCGCGAGGCATGCGGCTTCGACCGTGTCGTTTTCCTTCCTTGCAACCAGCCGTTCCACAAGACCGGTGGACTTGCCAGCTTCGCCACGCGGGTGGAGCTGCTGCGCGCCGCGGTGAAGGACAGCGACGGGCTGTCCGTCGACGATCTCGAAGGGCGGTTGCCCGTTCCGTCCTTCACCATCCGCACATTCGAGGCATTGGCCGAAAGGGAGCCGCGGGCCGAGCGCCATTTCATGCTCGGGCACGAGGAGTTCGTGCGCCTGCATCGCTGGCATCGCGGCCGCGACCTCGTCGCCCTGACCCATGTCGTTGTCGCCGCGCGTCTGGGTTTCGATGCCGCCGCCTTCTGCGATCTCGTCGCTGAGGCCTGGCCCGGCTCGGTCTCGCTCGATCCCGAGAGGGGGGAGATCGTCCGCCATGAGATTCTGCCCGGCCGTCATGTCCGAGTCATCGCGCCGCCGCGCATCGATCTCAGCGCCTCGCTGGTTCGCGACCGCTGGCTGGCCGGCCGGAACGTCGATCATCTGGTTCCCGCCGCGGTCCTTCGCCTGATGCGGGAGGCGCAGCAGGAGATCGACGCCGCCTGGCGCGGCGCGGCGCAGGCATTGAAGCCCCTCGACCTCGAAGGTGAAGCATGAGCGACGATTTGCGCGACGTTATTTTCCAGTCGATCGCCGGGCGCATCTTCGTCGCCGAGATTAGGGTGACGACCTCCGGCACAGTGTCGGGCGTCGAGATGGCCTGCCGCAAGGCGGAAGAAGCGGGATGCGCCGTACTGCGCCATATCGAGGATGCCGCATTCGCCGACGCGCACGAGCCCGTCCTCGTCATCAGCGGCCCGCCCAAGGCGATCGCCATCGCGGAGGATTGCGTTCCGGGCGCCATCGCCAAGCCTTCGGGCATCGCGCGCGCCGCAAGGCGCGCCCAAGAACTCGCGGGCGACAAGGTCCGAGTCGTGTCGGGCGCGGCCAAGAAGTTCCCGCTCGAGATAAAGGACCAGGTCCGCCGCGCCATCCACAAGGGCGGCGGAAGCGGGCGCATCGCGCCGCCGCCCTTCGTCTATCTCGACAAGAACTACGTGCGCATGTTCGGCGGGGTGCGCCGGACCCTGGAAGGAATTTCCGGCATGGAAGGCTACACCCGCGCGATCCAACTGCGCGGCCTTGTTCAGGATATTGCGGAGGAAACGCGCATCGCCCTGGAATTCGGCGCCGAGATTCTGATGGTCGATACCGGCCGCCTCGAGGATCTGGAGACCGTCGCCGCGATCGTCCGTGCCGCCGGCCGCCGGGCGCAGACCACCATCGCCTTTTCCGGCGACATCGGGCTCGATCACATACCGCAGATCGCGTCCGGCTACGACGTCGACGTCCTCGATATCGGCCGCGCCGTCATCGACGCGCCTATGGTCGACGTGAAGTTCGATGTCGTCGACGAAGCGCGCAGCGACACACCAACCAGCAACAGCTCAAGCGTTTGACCGGGGCAAAGGCGAACGCCACTCAAAGGAAGCCGCACATGACATTTGTCGTCACCGAAGATTGCATCAGATGCAAGTATCAGGATTGCGTGGAAGTCTGCCCGGTCGAATGTTTCTACGAGGGCGACAACATGCTGGTCATCAATCCGGACGAGTGCATCGATTGCGGGGTCTGCGTACCCGAATGCGAGGCCGAGGCGATCCTCGCCGACACCGACGAGGGCGCGGCGCGGTGGGTCGACTTCAACCGCAAATATGCGGGTCTGTGGCCCAACATCACCACCAAGGGCGAGGTCCCGGAAGACGCCAATGAATGGCGCGGCGTCGAAGGCAAGCTGCAATATCTGTCGCCGGAACCCGCGCCGCGCTGAGCCCCGTCGAGGCAACGCGCCCTGAACCTTGGCGTGAGCGCCGGCGTGACCATTGATGCGAACATTAGATGGCGTCCCCGCGCGGGTTGCTCTTGACCCCAACGGACGTCAGCCCTATTATCAAAAACCGGCCAACCGGTTTGTTTACTGCTGGCGGCGAAGGATCGCATGTCCGGAAGCGATGGTTCGACACGTCAAAGGGCAACCGGCGGCGATTGCGCGCCGGGTTCGCGTCTCGAACGATCGTTCCGGCGGCCGGGCAGGACAGGAGGAATTATGGTAACGATCCCGTTTCATGCCGAGGTCATTCCGGAGAACTGCACCGGCTGCAAGAAATGCGTCTGGGTCTGTCCGACCGAGGCGATCGTGATGGAGAGCAACATCGCGGTCATCGCCGAGGACAAATGCGTTTCCTGCCAGAACTGCATCGGCATCTGCCCGGACGAGGCGATTTTCAAGAAGGAGCGGACCGAGCCGGTCGTGCTCGGTGTCGACTACAATTCCGTCGACCAGGACGAGATCCATCGCCTGTGCAAGGAAGCGAACATCCATCCGATGCAGTGGCTGTGCCTTTGCACGGCGACCCGCGCCCGCGAGGGGGCGGCGGCGATCATCAACGGCGCGAAGACGCCCGAGGATATGGCGCTGCTTACCGGCACGCGTTCGGGCTGCACCGTCTACTGCGCCATGATGTCGATGCGGCTGCTGGAGGCCGCGGGGCACGAGGTGAAGAAGCCGTCGAAGTGGCAGCTCTATCCGACGACCCAGACATTGTGGGACGTGCCGCAGGAGGTGATCGACGAATATGCCGGCTACTTCCTCGAAGAGGACAAGGATGTATTCCGAAAATTTTGAGCGGCCTGTGCGCTCGCAGACCGGGGCTTGTGAAGGAATCGCGCGATGAATGCCATGAACTTGGACATGCTGAAGGCCGCGAAGCCCAGCTATATCAGGAAGTCGATCTACGGCCCGGCTACCCCGACCGGGCTCCCGGCGATGCGCGCCGCCGATCTTTCGGGTATGGTCGGGCTGCCGATTGCCGAGCTGTTTCCGGACGTGCCGAAGGCGATCTATGTCGAGGGCGACGACCTGACCCCGATCCGCAAGGCGACGGAAGCCGCGCTCGCCAATGTCAACATGGACATGATCAAGCCGCGCAACACCGTCAACATATTGGGCTCCCAATATGGCTTCATGATCATGGGCGGCTACGCCTATCGTGAGATGATCAGGACCATCAAGGAGGTGGTCGAAGAGCGGACCGGCTGCAAGAACATTCGCCTGCGTATAGCCACCGGTTTCAGGCTCAAGGAGCCCGAAGAGGTGATCGCCCATTACGAACTCGACAAGATGTTCGGCGGCAAGGCGATGCCGGCGCTCTACATCGACCAGGGCGTCGAGATCGAGACGCCGGTCGGCACGCTCATGGGCATCAAGCGCATCTATGACGCGGATTTCATCATCCACACTCATCATGGCGAGCTGCGCGAACTCGATATGCACCGCATGATCAGCCGCACCATGAAGCCGTTCTCGATGTCCTATGCGCGCTTCGAGACGCGCTCCGTCCATCACATGAATTTCGGGCCGCGCAGCAGCAATCTCATCCCACGCCTCGTCTTCGAATCGCCCTTCGTGCAGAAGAAATTCACGTTCGGCGTCTTCATGGCCGCGTCGCCGCAGGGCGTGACCGGTATCGAGGCCGGCAACGACCTGATGCCCATCGACCGCAAGCTCGCG
>JBARWP010000421.1:0-2479 GCA_049646905.1 Pseudaminobacter sp.
GCTTCAGGTGCAGATTGGCGCCGTCGAAATGGTCGGCACCAAAAGAGCAGCCGACGCAACCCTGCTTCCAGTCCGGCCCGAGCATGAAGTGATACATCGCAAGCTGGCTACGCCCGTCGAACAGTTCCGCCAACGTCTTGCGGCCATCCGGCGTGTCGAACTCATACTCCTTCCCGACCCGCACCCAGGGCAGCGCCAGCCGCTCGGCGCGCAGCCGGTCGCGCATTTTCGTGAATTCCTTCTCCTTCGCGAGATGCGCCTTGTGCGCAGCCATCCATTCGTCCTGCGATACGATCTTGTGCGGTTGCATCTGCCTTTCCTCCTGTGTCTCGGTTCAGGTGAAATGCCGTTCCAGCTTGTCCAGAGCCCCCATCCAGCCCGTGCGATGATTGTCGCGCGCCTTTTCGTCGAAGAACTGCTCGTGCGTGAGCGTCAGCATGGTGCCCTCGCCTTCGGGCCTTAGCGCTATCGTCACCAGCGATTCGCGCTCCGGGGTCGAACGCCATGCCCAGCTGAACACCAGCTTCTCGTCGGGCACGACCTCGCGATAGGTGCCGCTGACGCTGTGCTCCTCGCCGTCGATCCCGCGAAAAACGATGTGGAAGCGCCCGCCGACGCGGACGTCGGTTTCCAGGAGCAGCACCTCGTCGCCGTCTTGCGGCCCCCACCAGGCACTCATCTTTTCCGCCTTCGTCCAGGCTTCGTAGACCTTTCGAGGCGTGGCCTTCAGCCGGCGTTTCAGGGTCAGGCTGGGTTTTTCGACCATCAGTCCTCCTCCTCGACAAACCTGGCGAGCCGGTCGAGACTGGCCGACCAGAAGCGTTCATAGCGGGCAAGCCAGTTCATTGCCTCCTCCATGGGCCCGGCATTCAACCGACAGGCAACGGTGCGGCCGGTCTTGGCACGTGTGATCAGGCCCGCATCCGACAGCACGTCCAGATGCTTCATGATCGCCGGCAGCGAGACCGGGAACGGCCGCGCCAGTTCACTTACCGAAAGGCTGTCTTGCGCCTCCAACCGCGCCAGCAATGCCCGCCGGGTCGGGTCGGCAAAGGCGGAAAAGGTGCGATCCAGATCGGCATCGTTATACTTAACCATTAAGTTAAGTGTTGCGTTAAAATGTGACCCTGTCAACGGGGTTCCGGCCAATCGGGCTAAACGGCAGCTATTTGATCGGTCTTGCGGCGTTCCGCTCTGATCTGCGCAAGGGCGCTGGCAATGCTCGCGCGATGGCGCACCTGCGGGGCCTTGACGCCATGGGCCGAAAGCATCTTGCGCATTTGCGGCGACGCGCCGGTGATGAAGAAACGGACGCCGGCGCTTTCAGCCTTTCGCGCCACGCCCTCGATGACATTTGCGGCGGTCGAATCCAGGAACGGCACCGCCGAGCAGTCGAGCACGAAATTCTTGTGCCTGTCGGCAATCCGGTCGAGGACCGCGCCGACCGTCGAAGCCGCCCCGAAGAAAAAGGCGCCTGAAATCCGGTAAACGACCGTATCCGGGTCGCTGGCTTCGGTGGCGTCATAGGCGGCGCGCTGGCCATTGGCCGTATCGGCGAGATCTTCCATGGCCACCGGCGCATGCGCTTCCACCTCGATCGCCTTGGCCATCCGGTCGATGAACAGCAGCGCGCCCAGCGCGAAGCCGACGATGATGCCGGTGGTCAGGTCACGGAAGATCACCAGGCCGAAAGTGGCGAGCAGCACCAGCGCATCGCCGCTCGACGAACGGATGAGGGCGGAGAAGGCCGACCGCTCCACCATGTTCCAGGCAACGATGGCGAGCACGCCGGCAAGGGCTGCGAGCGGAATGTAGCTGGCAAGCGGTGCGGCCACCAGCATGAACAGCAGCAGGAAAACCGCATGCATCATGCCCGACACCGGCCCATGGGCGCCTGCCCTGACATTAGTCGCCGTACGCGCGATGGTCCCGGTCACGCAGATGCCGCCGAACAGCGCCGAGCCGATATTGGCGAAGCCTTGCGCCACCAGTTCGCAATTGGAACGATGCCGCCGCCCGGTCATGCCATCGGCAACCACCGCCGAGAGCAGCGATTCGATCGCGCCCAGCAGCGTGAACGCAATTGCGTCAGGCAGCACGGCCAGCGCCTTGTCGAAGCTGAGGGCGGGCAGCGCCGGTTCGGGCAGCGTGCGGGGAATCCCGCCGAAACGCGTGCCGATCGTTTCCACCGGCAGGTTGAAAATGGTGACGGCAAGCGAAGCCAGGCCCACCGCGATCAGGAAACCCGGCCAGGACGGTCGCCAGCGCTTCAGCCCCGCAATGGTCGCAATGGTCAAAATCGCCACGCCGACGGCCGCGCCATTGATGGTCTCCACCGCCTTGCCGAGCACGATCAGCTTGGGCAGCAGGTCGCCCGGCTCCTTCTCGGCCAAAGTCAGGCCGAACAGGTCGTGCAACTGGCTGGCGAAGATGATGACGGCAATGCCGGCGGTGAAGCCGACGGTCACCGGGTAGGGAA
>JBARWP010000422.1:0-3375 GCA_049646905.1 Pseudaminobacter sp.
CCCAGATACGTGCCTGGCGGACAGGCCGCACCAGCATGAGTGCCTCGAGTTGCAGGCGGGCCTGGACACCCGCGCCGAAAATGGCCGCTACCGAGGCATCCGGGCGCGCCAGATGCTTGGCGGCAACCGCGCCGGCAGCAGCGGTGCGGATGTCGGTCAGGTAGCCATTGTCCAGAAGCAGCGCCTCGACCAGGCCGGTCCTGGCCGACAGCAGCACCATCATGCCATTGAGGCTCGGCAGGCCGATCTTCGGGTTGTCGAAGAAGCCGGGGCTGATCTTGATGGCGAAGCCGTCGACCCCGGGCACATAGGCCGTCTTGATATCGACCTCGCCGCGATGCTCGGGAATATCGAGGCGCATGATGGGCGGCATCGCCACCGGCAGGGTTGCGAGCGCGCGGAAAGCGTTTTCCACGCAGGCGACGGCATCGGCGTCGAGACGCACGATGCGGCGCAGTTCGGCTTCGGTCAGTATGGTCATCCGGCTCATGCGACGTCGGCTCCCTCTCTCGGCTGGCCGCAGACGATGCTGCGGTGCAGGTCCATGTCGATATTGCGTCCCGACAGTAGGACGACCGTCTTGCCTTTCGGCTTCACCTTCCCGGCGAGGATGGCCGCGATGCCGACGGCGCCCGCGCCTTCGACAATCTCGCGTTCGGCTTCATAGGCATGCCGCACACCGGCGGCGATTTCGTCTTCGGTGAGCAGAACGACGTCGTCGAGCAGGCGCCGGCACATGTGGAATGTGAAGCGATTGGCAAGCCCGATCCCTCCACCTAGCGAGTCCGCCAGTGTCGGCCGTTCCTCGACCTGGACGGGCTGCCCGGCCTCGAGGCTTGCCTTCATAGCCGCGCCGCGCTGCATCGAAACGCCGACCACCCGCGTCGATGGGGAAAGGCCCTTGACCGCGGCGGCGATGCCGGATGCCAGCCCGCCGCCGGAGAGCTGGACAAGAACGGTCTCCACGTCGGGCACGGCCTCCACTATCTCCAGCCCGATGGTGCCTTGGCCCGCGATCACGTCGGCGTGGTCGAAGGGCGGCACCATGACGAGCCCGTCCTCCCGCACCAGCCGGTCGACTTCCTGCTGGGCATCGTCCTGGCTGTTGCCGACGATGCGGATCTCGGCCCCCAGCTGCTGGGTTTCGGCAGTCTTGTTCTGCGGCACCAGCCGCGACATGCAGATCACCACGCGCACGCCTTCCAGGCGGGCGGCATGGGCGAGTGCGCGGCCATGATTGCCGGTCGAGGCGGCGGTCACGCCGCGCCGCTTTTCCTCCGTACTCAGCCTCGCAAGTGCATTGGAAGCGCCGCGCAGCTTGAAGCTGCCGGTCGTCTGGCGGTGCTCCAGCTTGAGAAAGACAGGGTTGCCTGCGATCTCCGACAACGATGCCGAGGCGACGGTGGGCGTCGGCTCGATCCTGTTGGCGATGCGCTTCCGTGCGGCTTCGATATCTGCCAGTGTGATCGGGTTCATTGCGCCGCCTCCATGCGCTTCTGCGCCTGATAGGGTGTCGCGACCTCTGTTATCCAATCCGCCAGGCTTAGTGCGAAGCTGCGCGGCACCAGCAGGTCGCAGGCATCGAGGGCGGTGCGCAGGGCAAGTATCGGCACACGGTGGAAACCTGTCTGCACGGCGCGCCCCGGTCCGGCCTGCGGCGAGGCCCAGTCGACCGCCACGCATGCGGCGAGAATGTCGAACACATGGCGGCCGCGGAGCTTCAGCCGCATCCGCCCCTCGCCAAGCGGCACGGTGCAGCCCAGTTCGGGATCGACGAACAGGGACGGGAGTGTCCCGTCGCCGACCAGCCAGACCCGTCGCGGCGCGATGCGGATCGCCTGGCATCCGGCCAGAAGTGCTGTTTCGCCGACACTGGCGGGCAGTGTGCCACCCAACTGGCGCGACAGGTCCGCCTCGAACGCCACCGAAGATTGCGGCCAGCACTCCGCCTGCAGGATCGCACAGGGTTCGATCGACATGTGGAAAACTGCTTCAGCCATGGAGCCGTGCTCCTTGCGGATCGAGGAAGACCGGCGAGACGACGCGGGCGCGCACCGCCTCGCCCTTCATCCTATGGACAGCCACCACCTCTTCGCCTTCCACGGCGGCGTCGCCGGCAAGCAGGCCAAGGCCAACATGGATGCCGAGGGTCGGGCTGTAGGTTACCGAGGTGATACGGCCGCGGCCATGGCCCTTGCGGGCATCGTCCGGCCTGAAGAGGATCGCGCCGCCGGTGAGGCGTTTGCCTTCTTCAAGGCATTCCAGGCCGACCAGGCGCTGCCGATCGGGTGCCAGCAGGGCCGGGCGGCGGCGCAGCACGTCGCCGACGAAGCCGGTGCGCTTGCCGGCCATGCGTCCCAGCCCTAGGTCGTCGAGTGTGGTGCGGCCGTCAATCTCGGGGCCGGCCACATGCCCCTTCTCGACCCGTAGCGCGCCGAGCGCCTCGGTCCCGTAAGGCTTCAACCCGAACGGCTCACCTACCTCGATCAGGCGGCGCCAGAGGGCCTCGCCCGCGCTTGCCCCGACGTAGACCTCGTAGGCCCGTTCGCCCGAATAGCTTAGCCGCAGGACACGCAGTGCGCGGCCGTCGAATGTGCTTTCCGCCAGACCCATATGAGACAGCGCCGCATCCGATACGTCGAGGCCGGGGAAGGCGGCGGCGAGGATGTCCCGGCTCCTCGGCCCGGCAACCGACATCGCCGCCCATTCGTCGGTCACGGAGGTGACGGCAACGCGCAGGTCCGGCCAAGCCGTGTCCAGCAGGAATTCCAGCCGCGACATCACATCCGCCGCCTTGGCCGTCGAAGTCGTCATGAAGAAGCGCTGCGGGCCGATCCGCGTCGTCGTGCCGTCATCGAAGACGATGCCGTCGTCGCGCAGCATGACGCCGTAGCGCGCGCGGCCGATGGGCAGCCTGGCGAAGCCGTTGGCATAGACGCGGTCGAGGAAGGTTGCGGCGTCCGGCCCCTGCACGTCGATCTTGCCGAGCGTGGAGATATCCATCAGACCGGCCGCCTCGCGCACCATACGCATCTCGGCGACATAGGCTTCGTTAACGTCGTGACCCGAGGCGCGGTAGAAATAGGGACGCATCCATAGCCCCACCTCCAGCATATCGGCGCCGTTTTCAACATGCCAGTCATGCATGGGCGTGCGGCGGAATGGCTTGTAGTGGTGGCCGATCGCGCGGCCGGCCAGCGCGCCGACCGCGACCGGCGTATAGGGCGGCCGGAAGGTGGTGGGGCCGACGGCAGGGATTTCGTCGCCGCGCAGGGCTGCCATGGCCGAAAGCGCCGCGAAATTGCTGGTCTTGCCCTGGTCCGTGCCCATGCCGAGCGTGGTGTAGCGCTTGAGGTGCTCGACCGATTCATAGCC
>JBARWP010000423.1:0-3189 GCA_049646905.1 Pseudaminobacter sp.
GTGGTCGTGACGCGCCGCGTCGGCAAGCAGATATTCTATCGGCTGTCGGCCGAGGACGCCGCCCGTCTGGTCGAGGCGCTCCATGCGATCTTCGGTGCGGACGATGCGGGCGACGCGAAGCGCTAAAGCGTGTCGCGATCTTCCGGATTCGCTCCGTACGCTTCAGGTTCTTGATTTTACGCATGTCCTTATCCCGAAACCGGGTCCCACTTTCGGGAGACATGCGCTAGATCAGGAGGCTGCGGCGCTTCTTTGCGATTGCCGGGGGCGCGGTTTGCGTGCTAACGAGACGCCCGCGCGGGTATGATGTAATGGTAGCCTGTCAGCTTCCCAAGCTGAACGCGCGGGTTCGATTCCCGCTACCCGCTCCAGGCAGTTCCATAGCGTTCCATTGACGTCCATAGAGTTCTGGAATTCAAGGGCTGTTCTCTACGCTGCTTTCCAAACCCGATTGGGGATTTGAGCGACTGATGTAGTTTTGTCCTGTGGGCGGCAAAGTAGCCTTCAAGACCGAGCGTCTGCGGTGCAGTTGACCGGAGGCGAAAGGAGGTTCCTGCCGCAATAGGGGGAAACCGACTGCGCCGGAGACGAAGGCGCCGCCTCGGCCCAGCCTTGCAGGACCCGCCGAGAGGTTCGGCGGGTCTGCGTTTTCGTTCAAGGCATTCCGCCTGTCCGGGGCGGTGGATTTTTCCGCAAGGCGCGCGCCCGGCGCCTTATTCGGGGAAGCCTATGCGCGGACCGCGCAGGGTCGCCCGATAGGAAGCCTTCATATGTGCCGGCGTCCAGTCGATTTCCGGGGCGATCTCGACTTCGACGGAAGCGACCCCGGGAAGCTGCAGCAGGTTTTCCTTGGCCTGCTTGGTGAACTGCGGACCCATCATGCAGCAAGGGGAGGTGACGCGCAGTTCCAGCCTGACATGGACCGCCTCGCCGTCCTCCTTCAGATCCAGCGTCTTGACCAGCCCCATCGTCGCAATGCCGACCGGCTTGCCGATGCCCGCGCTGCACGGATCGATGATCTTGTCGAGGGCATCCTCGATGCGTTCGCGCAGCGCGTTCATGCCGCTTTCCTCCCGCTGCTCCACGGCTCGGCAAGCGAGTTGCGGTTGGCGAACTCGTCATTTGCCGCCACGCTCTTCATCTCATCGATGTCGAGGCCCATGATCCTGGCCTGGGTGCCGCCGAGCATCATCCGCTTCATCTCAGGCGTCAATGCCGGGTAGGCGTAGCCTTCCTGCATGCCCTGCGGGATCTGGAAATTCCAGAAGGCCTCGAGGAAGGGCTGCGGATGAATGACGGGAACACCCGTGCCCCAGACGACCCTGTCGGCGGCGCCGGCCTGCACGAGCGAGCCGAGGATATGCGCCAGCCGCTCGGGGGCGTGGAAGATAAGGGCGCTGGTTCCTTCGAGGTTTATGGTCACGTTGCTGTTGTAGGTTGCCTTCAGCACCGTGTCCTCGAGGAATGCGAAACCGCCGTGGAAGATCTCGAAGTTCATCTCGGGAAAGCTTGTCGCGGCGTCGTTGACGTCGTCGACCATGAAGTACTCGTGCCCCACGTTTCCGAACGGGATGGCCTTGTGCATCGCCACGGTCTTGATCCCCCGCTTCAGCATGTGCTCATAGAGAGGGAACATCAGCTTCTCGTCGTCCATGCGGGTGCCGCGGACCTTGCCGCCGACCAGGTCCAGCGGGTAGAATTTGAACGCCGACACTTTCTCTTCCTCGATGAAGCGGTCTATCTCGTCCAGGACGTTTTCGTGATAGGGGCTGATGCCGCCATAGATCAGCACGCGGCCCGGCCAGCGCTCGCGCATCTCCTTGCCGACATAGAGAGGCCCGCCGCCATCCTTGAACAGGTTGAAGATCGGCAGATGGTGATACACGCAAGCGTCTATCTGGCTCTCGCCGAACAACGAGTGTCCGATGAGGTCCGCGTCCTGCATTATTCTGTGCCCCTGGGGTACGAGCCATTTCGGACAACCCCGGGGCGAGTAGAATTCATGGATGCCCCAGAGCATTTTGCTCATCATCGGGGCATAGGAGTCGGGGATAAAATTCTCAGGGGCGTGATTGTAGGTGTGCGCGACGCCATCAATCACGAAGAGATCGTCGGGAACGGGCTCCCATTCTTTCCCGTCGGATAGCCGGGAAGCGACCTTCGGATCAATGCCCGTCTGACCGCCGAATCGTGTCTGATCTCGTCTCATTCGTCTGCTCCCTTGGATCGTGTCGGTGTTGATCGTCCGATGCCGCGTCGAATCTGCGCGGCCGCCCGTGCCGCAGCAGGAACGAGATCGCGGCCCGGTTGAACTCCTGCGGCTTTTCGATGTTCAGAAGGTGCCCGGCTCCCTTCACGACCGTCAGCTCGGCCTGTGGGATAAGCCGCACGATCTCTTCGGACATCGAAACCGGCGTCAAGGGGTCATCCGACCCGCACATGACATGCGTGGGCACGCGGATGTGATCCAGGCCGGTGCGGCGGTCGAGGTTGACCAGTGCCTCGATGCTCTTGATGTAGCTGTATTTATGCAGCCTTGACATGCTGTCGACGAGCTGGCGCAGGGCGGCTTCGCCCGAGTCCGGGCCAATCAACGACTTGGCGACCGGCTCGGCGATGTCCATCGGCTCCTTGCCGCTCAGAAGGGGCTCCTTGCGCGACCGGATGAATTCTGCCCGTGCCTCGGGGCTGAAACGTGCAAAGCCGGTGTTCGTGGCGCACAAGGTCAGCGTGTGCAACCGGTCCGGGTATGCATGGGCGAAGTCCATCGCGATCCGTCCGCCCATGGAAAGACCTATCACATGCGCGCGATCTTCCTGGAAGTGATCCAGGACGCGCGCCAGGTCGTCGGCGAAGTCACGAAAGCGCAACGGCCCTTCGTAGTCGTCACTGTCGCCGTAGCCCCGGGCGTCCCACGCCACGGCACGGAAATGCTCTGCGAAGGCTTGTAGATTTCCGTGCCAGTTGCGCCGATTGCCGCCAATTCCGTGCAGGAAGACGACGAGCTCGCCGGTGCCCGCGCTGTCGAGCGCAATCCGCGGCGCCGGTTCCACCAGATGATGGGCTTCTATGGAGGACATGGTCAGGTTCCCTCGGATCGGTTTGCTGATCACTTGCCGAGCAGGTGTCGGATGCGCGACCCGCCCGTCGCGGCGATGAGGACCGCGCCGGCGAAAAGCTGCTGCGAGT
>JBARWP010000424.1:0-3378 GCA_049646905.1 Pseudaminobacter sp.
GTGCTGCCGGCGGCGGCAGTTGTCCGGTCGTCACCTGGCCGGTAGGCGCCGGCGTAAGTGGCGCAGGCTGCGTATCCAGAGGCGACATGCGCGAGCTCTGGCAACCGCCGATTGTCAGCGCCGCGAGCGAAAGGGCCAGCAGGCCGGTTTTCGAAAAATTCATTCCACACCTCCGTCGGAGCCGAACCGCGCGATCCGATCAAATGCATCACCCCCCGGTAAACATGGTGATGTTGGCCGAATTTCAACCACATATGGTTAAAATACGGTTTGTCGGCCGATCTGTTGCAAAAATATCGCTATCCTGAAACGGCCGCGGAGCCCGGCTTTACGCGCTTGGATACGCCCCAATTCGGACGCACGGTACCAGAGCAGTCAGGAGGCCCGCTGCTCTAGCCGCGCGGGACGGAAATGGCCAGGCTGGGAACGAACACATAGCCATCGGGGCCGACGATATGGCATTCGCGCAGCCCGTGCGGCTTGTCGATCGATCCGGAAAGCACGGTGTGATCATATTTGCGCGCCAGCGCTTCCACACGGTCCGGATCGGCGCCGTAAAGCCGGATTTCCAGCCCGGCCCCGCGCATCTCGACCTCACCGACCACGCCGCTCATCGGATTGTCCTGGTAGGAATGGTCGGCATGCAGCATGAACACCGAGCCGAGGAGCTCGACCGCGGCAAAATCCTCGTCCGCGTAGAGAATGGTGGCGCACAGCACGTTGCGGCAGAATTCTTCCATGGGAGCGATCTGGCGCACGAGCAGATTGACGCCGACACCGCGCGGCAGCGACCGGCCGAAATCCTCTGCCGCCATCCAGGGCTGCCCGGTTCGTTTCTTGACCATGACGAAGTCCGATTCGGGATATCCAGCTGAAACTCGCGGGTCCCGCCGCTAAGCCTCGACCAGTCGCAGCGTCTTGTCGAAGACACTGAGAACACGTGCCAGTTCATGGCCGCGCTTGAGGATGAGGCCGCCGGCGGCCACCACGCTGAAGGCCCCCTGCTTGCGGGCAAGCTTCGGATTCTTGACGATCTGGAACAGCGGATGCTCGCGCGAGCGCCGGAATACGGAAAAGACGGCGCGGTCGGAAAGATGGTCGATGGCATAGTCGCGCCATTCATTGGCAGCAACCATTCGGCCATAGAGCCGCAGGATCTGGTCGAGTTCGCGTCGATCGAAGGAGACGATAAGCGCCTGCCGCTGGCGCCTTACCTCATGAAGGGGAATCAATATGGCGGATTCGTCCCCACCCTCCGCTGCGCGATCGGTCATTCGGATGAACCTTCCGTGACAGTTGACCCGGCGAGCGTCGCCCGTTCGCGCCGGAAAAGCAAGTCCGCAATGGCGCGGGCTCTTCGACGGGCCCCGTCAACGATCAAAACAGTGGATGTTGGTCACAAACAGGCACAAACTGTCTTGATTGGTGATGCCGCGCCACATTTCTGCCACTTTTTACCCAACCTCCCGCCCCATTGTCGGATGATTTTATGGGTGTTGCCTGAGACGGTTCGGTCCGGCACTGGCCTGTAAACCCCAAGCCCCCCGCCCACGGGTCGGAGTCGGATCGAACCAACCTCGGCTTCCCGAAGGATACGGGTAACATCCAGAAGCGAATTAACCGGTGTCGACACTCTGTGGGCGCCGGTTTTTTAGTGCCCGGCTTCACTGGAGCATGTCTCCCGAAAGTGGGAACCGGTTTCGGGAAAAAGACATGCGCAAAAACAAGGACCTGAAGCGTGACAAGCGAATCTGAAAGATCGCGACGCGCTTTGGAAGCCGTGAAATCCCGCGTGCCGGCTCAGCCCGGATTACGCAGCACCGCCGCTCCCAGCACCGGCCCCGGCTCGCCGCCCTTGCCCATCGACTGCAGAAGCACCGCGCAACCGCCATTGGGTGCGATCTTGCCGGCCGGCAGCTCATAGGTGGCCGCCTCGCCATGCCACATGCCGCCGGTCTGCATATCTGAGACCGCATTCCAGTAGGTCACGGTGCGGCCCTTGTTTTCACCCGTGCGGATTCCCACCGGCGTCGGCGGTTCGAAATAGACCAGCACCAGATGGGCCTTGCCCGATCCATCGCGGGAGGGTCCAGCTTCGATCATCAGGCTGTCGCCGGAGCGTTCCACGCTCACGCTGACGGACATGCCCTGCCCGGCATCGGCCAGTTCCGCCAGCCCGTCCATTATGTCGGCGCGCTTGGCGCCGTTGACATGGATGCGCCCGTTGATGACCACCTGCGGCGTATAGACCGACCGGGAGCCGAAGGCGCGCATATAGCCATATTGGCGCTCCGTGCTCTCCGGCTTGCTCATCAGGTCGCGCCAGCCGAGATAATCCCAATAGTCGACATGATAGGCCAGCGCCACGAAGTCCGGATTCCTGGCGAATTCCTGGAACAGCGCGTCGGCCGGTGGACACGAGCTGCAGCCCTGGCTGGTGAACAGTTCGATCACGCCCTCGGGTCGTGACGTATCGTCGGCCCATGCTGTTCCTGCAAAAAAAGGCAGAAGCATCAGCGCTGCCGCCTGCGACAGGAAAAATCGAGATTTCATGGCCGTTCCAAAAAAGCTACCTGGCCGGAGTAACCGGTCTTGTTCTTTATTTGCCGAAACAATAGGCAGCGGCGCAATCAACCGAAAGTCACGTTGCGGTGACAGGCGCCTCAAAACACATGAAAAAACCCGCCGCGGCTGCCGCGGCGGGTTTTTCGTTCAAGACAGGCGAAGCCTGTTATGCCGCCAGGTCGCGCAGCACATATTGCAGGATGCCGCCGTTCTTGAAGTAGTCCAGCTCGTCGACCGTATCGATGCGGCAGATGATCGGCACGTTCTTCACAGTGCCGTCGCCGAACGTCACCTTGGCGTGCATCTTCTGGCGCGGGCGGATGGTCTCCAGCCCGTCGATCGTCACCGTCTCGTCGCCCTTCAGCCCGAGCGAGGCCCACGACACGCCCTCCTCGAAGACGAAGGGGATGACGCCCATGCCCACCAGGTTGGACCGGTGGATGCGCTCGAAGGACTGGGCGATGACGGCGCGCACGCCGAGCAGGTTGGTGCCCTTGGCCGCCCAGTCGCGCGAGGAGCCGTTGCCGTATTCGATGCCGGCGAAGATCACCAGCGGCACGCCCTCGGCGCGATACTGCATGGCCGCATCGTAGATCGGCATCTCCTCCTTGGACGGATAGTGGATGGTGTAGCCGCCCTCGCGCCCGTTTTCGCCCAGCATGTGGTTGCGGATGCGGATATTGGCGAGGTGCCGCGCATCATCACCTCATGGTTGCCGCGCCGCGTGCCGTACTGGTTGAAATCGGCGACACCGACGCCGTGATCCGTCAGATATTTGCCAGCCGGCGAGGCCGCCTTGATGGAGCCGGCAGG
>JBARWP010000425.1:0-5489 GCA_049646905.1 Pseudaminobacter sp.
CTGGCGCACCAGCGCAAGGCCCAGCCCCCAGCCCCCGGCATGCTCGCCGCGGCCGGACGGGCGATAGAAGGGCTCAAACACCCGTTCGCGCTCGGCCTCCGCAATACCCGGTCCGTGGTCGCGCACCACGATTTCCACCCCCTCGCCGTCGCGGCGGATTTCCGCGTGGACTGGGGGTTCGCCGTGGCGTAGCGCATTTTGCATAAGGTTGCGCACGAGACGCGCGAGAAGAAGGGCATCGCCCCTGACGGTAGCAGGGTCGCCGCTGACCTCGATGCCTTGGCGCGCGCCTTCTTCAGCCGCGAGTGCCAAGAGATCGACCTCGTCACCAAGGTCGATCTCCTCGACGTGGTCGAGCCGACTCGCCAGCAGTATTTCCTCTACCAGTCCGTCCAGCTCGGCGAGGTTGCGCGTGATCTCGTGGCGGCGTTCCTCGCTGGGCGCGACCTCGTGCAACTCGCTCGCCATGCGCAGGCGCGCGAGCGGTGAGCGTAACTCGTGGCTGGCGTTGGCGAGCAGGGAACGGTGGGCGATAATCAGCTCCTCGACCCGCCTGGCCGCTTGGTTGAAGCTGGCAGCGACCGCCGCCACCTCATCCTTGCCCTCGACGGGAACACGCAGGGCCAGGTTGCCATCGCCCCATGTCTCGACCCCCCGCCGCAAGCGTTCAAGCCGTCCCGTCAGGCGTCGCACCACTGGCCAGGCGACAACGCCAATGGCGGCGGCGATCAGGGCCAGCCATAGAAGCGGCCTGGCGCGGGGAGGTCCGAAGGCGCTGTCGCCGAGGCGGGCGACGACTACGCGCCCGTCCGGAAGACGCGCCGACAAGATGCGGCGATCGTCCCCGCTCCGGATATTCTCCCTCTCACCCGGCGCAGGGAAAGCGACAGGATTCCCGACGCTCGCGACCACGTCGTCATCGGGGGCGAAGACCGTGATGTCAGCCTCAAGAGCTGCGCCAAGCCGCGCCAGGACGAGCCGCGTTTCCTCGATATCGGCGTCGGCGGGAAGCATCGCCGCGATGAAGGCATCGCGCCTCGCCATCCAGCCGCGATCATCCTCCCCGCGTGACAGCCACACAAGCGTTGCGGCCGCCAGCGCCACCACCACGAGGCTCGCAAGCAGAGTCAGATAGATCTTCAGGAAGAGGCTGCCGCGCATGAACTCCTATCCTTCCTCGTCCTGGCGGCGGGCGAACACATATCCCGCGCCGCGCACCGTGATGATGCGCCGCGGCCGCCTCGGGTCGTCTTCTATCGCGGCGCGGATGCGCGAGATGTGGACATCGATCGAACGATCGAGAGCGTCGGAACCTTCACCGCCGAGCCTGTCCATCAGCTGCTCGCGTGACATCGTGCGTCCAGCGTTCTCGGCGAGCGCCACCAGGATGTCGAACTGGTGGCCGGTCATCTCGCAGTTCCTTCCGTCCACTCTGGCCACGCGTGAGGCGGGATCGATTTCCAGCTTCCCGAAGCGCATGATGTGGTCGCTCCTGCCGCCTGTGCGCCGACGCAGGATGGCGCGCAGGCGTGCCAGCAGTTCGCGCGGGTTGAAAGGCTTGGGCAGGTAGTCATCGGCCCCAAGCTCAAGGCCGACGATGCGGTCGGTCTCTTCGCCCTTGGCGGTCAGCATCAGGATCGGTACATCCGAGGTCGCGCGGATGCGGCGGCAGGTCTCGAAGCCGTCGAGGTCGGGCAGCATCACGTCGAGGATTACGGCATCCGGCGGGTTTCGCCTGATCTCGTCGAGGCCTGCAAGCGCGGAAGCGGCCGTGCGCGTCGCATAGCCGCTTCCGGAAAGATAGTCGCTGAGCATGGCGGAAAGCCGCGTGTCGTCATCGACGATAAGTATCTGTTCCGCCATGCCTTGCGCCCCGTCGGTGTCAGGAGCGAAATCCTATCACCAACGCGACCCTCTGCGCTCCTCCATTTTCTCGACCAGCGTGGCGCGTTGCTCCGGGGTCAGCACCTCGGCGGCGTCGAGAGCGGCGGCAGTCAACTTCTTCGATGCCTCATCTATGGCGGCGATGTGCTCGGCCCGCAGGGTTTCGGCGGCGGCGCGGTCGATCGTGGGAGCTGTCATCAGTTCCATCACCTCGCCGCGCGCGTCGCGGAATTCGCGCATCATCGGCCGCAGTTCGGCGTGGGCGCCATCGATGATCGCCCAGATGCGCTCTTCCTGTTCGGCAGTCGCGTCCACCGAACCAAGCACCCGGTCGATCCCGCGTCCGGCGAAATGACCGCCATGCTTCATGCCGACCTCCATCACATGATGGCCCATGCCGCCGCCGCCCATCGCGCCTGCTGCGCCGATTCCTGCGAGCGCCAGAACGGCGACACCGCCGGCGACGATCCATCTTGAGCGGCGCTTGCCCCCATTCGGGGAAGCGGTGTTGACCGTGGTGTCCTGCCTGTCCTGTTCCATGATGAAGCTCCTTCTTCATGCGGCCTTATTGCCGCGATGGAGCCAACATAGGAGGGGAATGTTTCTGCCGTTCCGGACGATTATTAAGAAATGTGGGAGAGTGCCGAATGTCCGCTTATCTCTCATCGTTTCCAGAACCGGATCGTCAGGATTCCACCCCGTTGCTGCCTTTCTGACTCGGGATCGCACCGCAATGACGTGCCACTGAGTTGTTCTTCCACTTGGAGCTGTGCCTCGGCACACAACACCGACATTGTGCCTCACATGGAAACGAATCTGGTGGAGCCTGATGGGACGCTTCGACCGGTGAGCTATCGCTGATGAAAGACAGCAAGGTTTCTAGCCAGGAATTGCGTCGGATCCGATGGCATCGCGTCCAGGGATCCTATCTGATTTGCGATGGTCTACCTAACCAGTCCCCCTTACCGTTCGGCGCGTACGCGCACGTGTACGTTGACGGCAATCGAACGATTCAGGGGCACGGGTAGAATTCCCAACTCTCGTCTTCGTTGTAATCGCGCTTGTACGAAATATTCAGCTGATGCTCATTCACGCTGGAACTTTAACGTTTTGTTTCATATTGTTTCCTTGAGGCGGTACGCGCCGCTTTGGGGCTTCGAAACCCCTGTCCACCGGTTGGTGCCGGCCGTTACGGCACCGCGATCCTATGGCCATTGGCCGGGGTCCTGCGACGTATGTCCAGGTGCCTCGGTGCTAAAGGTCACAGGGCTGCGGTGGACGCAGTTTCGAAACCCCGGCTTGGGTTCACAGGATTATCGATTGCGGGGGCGTACCGCAATTCACCTGCCTAAAGGTCGACTGACAATGCGGGACCCTTCGCTTAAGAACCAGATTGCCGATCTGTCGGGGAAACTCGACCCGTTGATCGATCCCCTCGATGACGATCAGCTTTTGACCCTTGCGGTCGAGGCAATCAAAGAATACCGCTACCTGTTGCAATGCGCGGAGGAGGCCCATCAGCAATGGGAGCAAGCAAAGTCCGCTCCCGCCACTGATCGTCACGAACTGCAAAAGCTCGAGCGCACCTACCTAAATGCCCTGAAAAACCATCAGGCCCAGATGAGCCTCGTCGCATCCCTGACAGACCGACTCGGCTATATCCCGACTATCGATCAGAAAGGCCCTACCGACGAGAAATGAGCCCGCGATCGAGTGCAATTCGTACCATATGAGGCCCATTGGTGGCCTTCAGCTTGGCTTGGGCATTATCGATGTGAAAGCGGACTGTCTTCTCCGAGATTCCATGCATCTGGGCGATCTCGGCTTTTGTCTTACCCAGCGACGTCCACATGACACAGTCAAGTTCTCTGGGGGTAAGTGGATTGGAAAGCATCTGTCGTGCCGCAAAATCCGCATTGGATACATGCATGTGGGTGTAGGCGACGGCAGCCACAGCAGATTTAAGCGCGGAAATATTATAGGGTGCGTCCATGTCGGATTCGGACATGAACGTCAGCATCGCCGTTCTCCCAAACCCGGCGCGCATTGGAATGGTCATGCCGGACACGACGCCGAAATCACCGATCTCGTCGCGATATTTTCGAGCCACAGGTTCAGTCAAATCCATTCGCGCCAAAGACCACCAGAACGGCGTGGCCGCCTTGCGGGCCTGTTTTACAACCGGATCGACGACCGACAGCTGCGCGTCGAGATAATAGTCTTCCCACACTTGCGGCAGATCGGTGAGAGTACGAGCGCCATCGCTGCTTACCCCGACATAGGCAAAACGTTGCAACCCCGCGGCGACCGTAAACTTATGCAACGCGGCACGTACGGCACGTTCGTCGCGGTTGAGTTCCAGCGCTTCAAGCAAGCCAGAGATCTGGTCCGACAACGGGTTTGTTCGCCTTGCAGGATGCATTTCGTCCTCCTCACGACATAGCTTTGCCGCGATTATCGAATTCCTTTGGGGTTACCTCCTGTTCCAGACTTCGCGGCGCCTTTAAGCGGTGAATTTCTTTAGCCATTCTGGTTTTGAAACCTCAGGAACTCAATCTGCATCCGCGACAAATCGACTGTTCCAGGTCACATCGGCGTTACCGGCTGTTCGTTCACAATGACTAAGTGCTTGAAACTGCAGCGCAACATCCTGCAATTCATGGTTCGCCCTGGTCTTTAAGCGGGGAGAGATCGACGCGTATTCCGGCGGCATGTGGATCGTGGTTCTGTTCGGGCGCCAGTGTCGTGCTGTCGGGTTCTGCATCCACAATCGCTTCTGGCGGATACATCGAGACATTCTCTTCTCCAGAAAGTGGACCGGGATCTGCTAGACCAAATACATAGTCGTCCTGAAACATTCCCGAACGCCAGGCGTTGAGGGCTTCACGAAACACGCTCGAGCCGGCTTCGCCCCGCGCATGGGCAACAATGCGATAGACCTTTCCAAACAGCGCCGAACCCATGCGGATGTTTTGGCAGGCATCAACGAGGTCCACCGAAATTTGCGCGGCATCCGAAACGCCGTAGCCCGCCGGATATTGGGTAAGGCCGACACGCACCGTAGCCTGACCAGCGAAACGCCGGATCAGTCTTACTGCATCATCCGCGTTTTGCGGCACCTGTGGCAGAATAATCCTGTCGCCGGACGTGATGGTTACGGACAGGGGATTGTCCGATCCCGCCTCGGCAATAAAGCGCTCGACAATTGCGATTTCGATTTGCGGATCAGCACATTGATGGATCAGTGCGGCGTCGATCATGGCAAGCCTTTCTTTCAGGTGTTGAACGAGACGATGAGCGGAAGCGAAAACAATCGCGCCCAAGCGTTCGCACTTGCGCGCTGGATGGCGACGATATTGGTGTTCTCGGTCCACCAGCCATTGCCCGTTGCGATAATGACGTCCGGGTTGTGCAAGGCGGATTGCAGGATCGGCCAGATGATGAGTTGCTCGTAGCAGATCAGCGGCGCGACCCTGACGCCATCGATTTCGACAGTTGGGTTATCGAAGAAATGCGCTCGCGCCCCTGTCGGCTCACCGATAAGTGCCCGCCAAGGCTGCCACATCGACAGCGGCACCGGCATCCGCTCGCGGTAGAGAATCCGA
>JBARWP010000426.1:0-1898 GCA_049646905.1 Pseudaminobacter sp.
CTTCCATCGAGGCGAGGAAGCCAACGATCCATCTTTCTCGCGAAAGCTGGCCGATCTCGGGGACATCTTCGTCAATGATGCTTTCTCAGTGTCCCATCGCGCGCACGCCTCAACGGAGGGCATCGCGCGGCTGCTCCCGTCCTATGCCGGGCGCAGCATGGAGGCTGAATTGGCAGCTCTCGATAGCGCGCGCGGAAATCCGGTTCGCCCGATCGGTGCGGTGATCGGCGGCGCCAAGATTTCGACCAAACTCGCGATTCTGGAAAACCTCGTGAAACGTGCGGACCTTCTGGTTGTCGGCGGCGGCATGGCGAACACGTTGTTGCATGCAAGAGGGAAGGAAATCGGTCGCTCGATCTGCGAGCCACAGCTTTGCGATGTTGCGGAGCGGATATTGCGGCAGGCGAAAGAGCATGGCTGCACCATCGTCCTGCCGACGGACGTCGTGGTGGCCGACCGGTTCGCGCCGGGAGCAACCCATCTCACCGTCAGCGTCGACAATGTCCCCGGCAATGCGATGATTCTCGATATCGGCCCCGATACCGTGGCTGCCGTTGCCGAGAAATTTTCGAAACTGCGGACGCTGTTGTGGAACGGCCCGATGGGCGCGTTCGAGATCGAACCGTTCGGCGAAGGTACTTTCGCTCTCGCCAATGCCGCTGCCCGGCTCACGCAAACCAAAGAACTTCTGACCGTGGCAGGCGGCGGTGACACGCTTGCCGCGCTCAATGCATCGGGCGCGATAGATGATTTCAGCTCCGTGTCTGCCGCCGGCGGTGCGTTCCTCGAATGGCTGGAGGGACGCGAGCTTCCTGGAGTCGAAGTCCTGAGAGCCAAATCTGGAATGGAGGTTTAAATGGCGCGCATCACCTTGAGACAATTGCTGGATCACGCCGCCGAGCATGGCTACGGAGTGCCGGCCTTCAACATCAACAATATGGAGCAGGGCCTTGCCATCATGGAGGCGGCCGCTGCCGTCGATGCGCCGGTCATCATGCAGGCATCGCGCGGTGCGCGGTCCTATGCCAACGACATCATGCTGGCGAAGATGATCGACGCGCTGGAAGAGATGTATCCGCAGATCCCGCTCTGCATGCATCAGGATCACGGCAATGAGGAATCGACCTGCGCCACCGCAAGCAAGTACGGCTTCACGTCGGTAATGATGGACGGTTCGCTCAAGGCCGATGGTAAAACTGCGGCGGACTACGATTACAATGTCGGCATCACTCGCCGCGTCGTCGATATCGCGCACTGGATCGGCGCTTCGGTCGAGGGCGAACTCGGCGTGCTCGGCTCGCTGGAGCATGGCGGCGGCGAACAGGAAGACGGCCACGGCGTCGAGGGTGAGATCAGCCACGATCAGCTGCTGACCGATCCGGATCAGGCGGTGGATTTCGTCCGCGCCACCAAGGTCGATGCGCTGGCGATCGCGATGGGCACGTCGCATGGCGCCTACAAGTTCACGCGCAAGCCGGATGGCGACATTCTCGCGATGAACGTGGTCGAGGAAATTCATCGCCGGTTGCCGAACACGCATCTGGTCATGCACGGCTCGTCGTCGGTGCCGCAGCCGTTGCAGGATCTGTTCAACAAGTTCGGCGGCGAGATGCCGCAGACATGGGGCGTTCCGGTCGAGGAGATCGTTCGCGGCATCAAGCACGGCGTGCGCAAGGTCAATATCGACACCGACTGCCGGCTGGCGATGGCCGCTGTTTTCCGCAAGGTCGCGACCCAGACGCGAAGTGAATTTGATCCGAGGAAATTCCTCAAGCCGGCCATGGACGCGATGCGCGATCTGTGCCGCGAGCGTTTCGAGCAATTCGGGACGGCGGGTCATGCATCGAAGATCAAGGTCATTCCATTGGCGGAAATGGCCCGGCGGTATCGCGCAGGCG
>JBARWP010000427.1:0-1670 GCA_049646905.1 Pseudaminobacter sp.
GGCCAAGGCTGCCGGCGGCGGAGCGACGCCGATCCGGCTCCGGGGCGGCCGATCGCCTTCCCGTTATCGTGAGGCGACACTTCATCCCGCCGTCTTTACGGCTTTTTCGACGAGGCCTAGCGTTCGGGACGGGCTAAGGGGGCTGTCTCATGAAGGGCTGGGCTTTGGGCATGGTCGCGGCTGTGGCGCTGTTTGCATGCGCCGCGGAGGCGGCGGAAGTAAATATCGTCGCGCTGGGTGCGAGCAACACCTATGGGGCGGGGCGAGGGCGTACCAACGGCGGTGTGCCCTCGTCGCAGGCTTATCCGGCGCAATTGCAAGCGCTGCTCGCAGCGAGGGGCGTGAGCGCCCGCGTCACCAATGCCGGAATTCCCGGCGACACCACGGGCGGCATGCTGGCGCGGCTCAATTCAGCCGTGCCCAACGGTACGAAGATCGTCATCTTCCAGCCGGGCGGCAACGATGCGCGGCGGGGAGAGGGCGCGTAGCGACAAAGCAATATCGCCGAGATCAAGCAGCGGCTCGCCGCCCGCCATATCAAGGTGATCATGCTCGGCCATCTCGGTCAGATCGCGCCGACGGGCACGCGCGATCCCGACGGTCAGCATTTCAATGCGCAAGGGCACGCGGCGTTCGCAGCATGGCTTGCGCCGAAAGTGATCGCGGCCGCGCGCGGGCAATAATGAAGCGAGGCGAGGGCTCTTAGGCGGCCGCCGCTTTCCACTCCTCGACCTGCACCAGTGCCGGATCGTCGGCGTGCTGGATCAGCATCCGCTCGACGCGATCCTGCCAGAGCGCCGCGAAACGCGCCTGCTCGTCCTCGCTTGCCTGCTCCGCGACAACGCGTGGAAACACTGCCTGCATCTCGGGAGCAGCGGGCACTGCGGCGGTGTTGAGGTCGAGCGTAACGCCACGGCCGTTATCCTTGCGCCGCAGCGCCATCAGGCCATCGATCGCTGCTCCAAAATGCTGAAGGTCGCGCCGCGCAAAACGGCGCTTGGCCCCGATCCCGCCGAAGCCTGTTTCGGGCGCAGCGCCGGTCAGGAGCGTTGCAACAGCGGCGATGACGCCCGTCGTGCCTTCGTCGCGTGGCTCGCACAGATAAACCTCGATGCCGCCGCGCTCGGGCATCTCGTTGCCATAGAGAGCGCGCAGACCGCCGCGCACCATCAGGTACGCACCGGCAACGGTCGGGCAGGAGTGGCCTGCGAGTTTCACGGCATCGGCATAGGTGTAGGTGATGACGCCATCGTCGGAGGCGCCGAGAAAGATGGCCAGAGGATCACGCAGTGTGATCGTCGGAGCATCGGCAAAGAAGGCGGGAAAACCCATCGCGTCCTCCGGAAGTGGTCGAGAGGTGTCAGGCCGCGCTCGGGCGTGGGAGCGCGGGTATAATATGTATTTTTAATGAATGTTTATGCGGCCGGCAATAAGGCGCCGGCGTTTCCGGGCCTGGAATTGCCCGAAAATACCCGGAGGCGGGGAGGCTTAGATGCGGGCGGTGACGTTGTCCTCGACAGTCTCGAGCGACTGCGGGTGATTGAACTCGATGGCGAAGCCTTCCTCGAGGTGACGCACGACGCGCGCGGCCACTCGGCCGAGCATGACGTCGGTGCCGACGAGGGGTCGCATCGCGCCAGAGAGCGCAGCACCGGAGAGCGACAGGTCGA
>JBARWP010000428.1:0-1927 GCA_049646905.1 Pseudaminobacter sp.
CTACGGGCCTGCTTACAATCCGTATCGCAAGGCGGTGGCTGCTGCGTCTACGCCGCCCGCAGGAACGGGCCGCGGCGGTTCTTCTGACGTCTCCGCCATTTCGCATAATGTATAGAGGGTCGGTCACCGCGACCGGCACCAGCGCCATGAGCGCTCTAGGCATATCGCGGTGGAAGTAGGCGAGGGCGATCACGCCAATGCCGGCTGTCACGGCCGCTAGACGCCGCGCGATCTGTTCCCAGCGGGTCTTTGCTTCGCCCTCGGTCCGCGCTGCCTGGGCGATGGCCAGCCACTTGTCCGCGTTTTCCCCGGCCATCCTGGCAAGCGCCAGGATGTCGCCATCGGTCGGCACCTTCTTGCCGGATCTCCAGTTCGTTATCAGTTGCTTGGATCTGTCCAGGCGCTCGCTGATGTCCGTGTAGTTCGCCCCGGTCCGCTTTTTGGCGGCATCGATCAGATCTGCGATGGTCTGCATGAGTATCCCTGCGGGTTGACTTTGGTTTCCCGGTCAGGATACTTCGCCCATGTATTCCGCAGGGAATACTTCCGCCCGCCGGCTCCCCCTGCCGGGCCCTCTCGACGGAGAGGGCGGGGCGGCACCTTCGGGGCAGGGGGCAGGGGTTTAAGTCATGCGTTACCCAATCAACCTGATGGAGGCCACGCGGATGGCCTCGTCCTATTCGCTGGCGAAGCTCTACAGCTTCCGCGCACGCTGGACCAAGGCAGGTCGCCTTGACCTGGTAGCTCTCGCCGATGCGGCGATCGAGCGCAAGTTGTCCAAGGTCTACGGCGAGGAGCAGGCATGATCGCCGCTCTCGCGGTGGTATCCCTCGCTTTCCTGGTCATCGGCGCCGCCGGCATCTTCGCGTGGGTGATGGACTGGCGTGAGGCCCGCGCCTGCAGCGCTGCCCGCGCCCAGCAGCTGGTGGCATGGGCAGAGGTGGAAGCGGCCGTCCTGGGTGCTGAGTCGCGCCTGGCGCACCTGCGCGATGCTGACGGCTACCTGGACTTGTCCGCGATGTCACCCTCCGATGAGGCGGGCTTCTACGACTGGGACGAACTGCCGGGCATGTGGGAGCAGGCCGACCTCGGCGGTGGCCGTGCAGACGCCATGGAGGCCGCGCGTGGCTGACGGCGGCCGGCCCGCTGGACTCCCCTCGGCTAACAGGGGAGTCAATCGTTCAGGCAACAGCGATGCCCGCCGCGAGGCATTGGCCCGTGGCCGTGATCGTCGTGGTCCGGTCGATGCGGAACTCCGCAGGGCGGCGGAATCCACGTCCAGGACGTGGGCCGGGATCGACTGGATCGCCGGCTCGGTGGACCTGTGGGACCTGCTCGATGCCGCCGGCTGGCTGGCGAAGGCTCCGAACGTGTGTGGCGACCTGGGTGACCTGGTGTCCTACGACGGCCTGGCTACGTATTTGCGGGCCTTCGGGCCCAAGCCTCGGGAGAAGACGACAGCAGGGGAGGGCGGCGAGTTGGTGACGGCGGAGCGCGTTCCGTTCGTGCCCGCAGACCAGGTCATCACCAGCATCGCCCAGGCTGCGTTTCAGCACCTGTTCGCGGGCTGCGGCCTAACGATGAGCAAGGACGCCGGGCCGGGCCAGTTCTACGCGTACAAGTTCATCCTGGCGAACGTGTGGGGCGACTTCGCTGGCTCCATCGAGGTCGGTGGCCAACTGGCCCAGCGCAAGGGTGGCATCCCCACGCTGCGCATCGAGCTGACGGGCCTCGGGTGCGCGTTGTTCGAGCATCGTGGCGACCCCAATGGGGATGGTCCGGAGCGCTGGGCAGGGCTCGCACTGAAGCTCCAGCAGTGCGGTGCGCAGCTGACACGCGTGGATACCGCCTTCGATGACTTCGACGGCGTGCGCAACCTTGACCTGGTGCGCTGCATGTACGAGGTGGGCGAGTTCGATTACAGCTT
>JBARWP010000429.1:0-2213 GCA_049646905.1 Pseudaminobacter sp.
AGTCTGCAATGTCCTCATAGGCGACGCAGATGGCGCGGTCGCCGGGCAAGAGCGGCCGCGGCTGCAAAGCATTCATTGAATCGCCGCGCACCTCGAAGGCCATCTGCCTGGCCCGCGGAAAGCGCTCGTCGGGCGGCAGGTAGATCCTTTCAAGGTCGGACTGGTCCATCTCATCCACTTCGTAGAACAAGCCCGCCTGGACTGGTCCAACGACCGGCACCGGCACGAGGCGAGGTGTCCTGACCGGGACAACCTCGTCCTGCTCATTCTCAGCGCCCCTCTCTTGGCCGATCGGCTCCAGCAGCCTCGCCACCGTGGTTCGCAGCACCGGGGCCAGCTTCTGCAGCGTCTCGACGGTCACGTTGAACCGCCCCTTTTTCGCCGCGCGCTGCATGTTGCGGATCGCGTCAGGAGATAGGCCGGCCGCGGCGGAGGCTGCCGACGCGCTCAGCCCGATGGCTTCCAGCCGCTGCTCAATTCGCTTCAGGATATCATCGTCCATTCCGGTTTTATAACCGTATCAGACGGGCCTTGCTATAGGTTTTAGTACCGCTTATACATACGGTTAATAAACCGATTCCCAGGGACGAACATGACGGATGCCATTCGGCGCCTGCTCGCAGTGATCGACGCCTTCCTTGAGGGAGCGGGTCGCGACTCGGAGACCCCTCTGCAGGAAAAGACCCTGAGCTTTCGGCTGTTCGGCGACAGCAAGACCATCGGCCTGTTGCGCGACGGCTCTGACATGACGACCGGGCGGCTCGAAAATGCGCTCGAATGGATGTCCGACCGATGGCCAGCCGCTGCGGTATGGCCGGCGCACGTCGAGCGTCCGTGCCACGAACGGGGTGAAGCAGCATGACCTCCTTCACCTTCATCATCACCGAGGACGGCACAATCCTGGCCCGCGATCCCTTCACCGGCGCCGTCGCTTCCGGCCGCACGCTCGACGAGGCGTTCGCGGAGCTGCGGCGGATTCTTGGCGGGAGGCAGGCGGCATGACCCAAATCACTTCAATTCCTGCGGCGTTGATCGACCAACGCTCCGACGCGCGGCCTTTAGACTCGGCCACGATCGACGGCTTGACGCAGAGCGTCCAGGAGGTGGGCCTTATCAACCCGATAAGGGTTCGTCGCCTCGGTGACCGGTACGAGATCGTCTCCGGCCATCATCGCTTCGGAGTATGCGCCTTTCTCGGATGGGCTGAAATTCCGTGCATCGTGGCCGAAGACGACGATCTCCACGCCGAACTGGCGATGATTGACGAAAACCTGATGCGGAACGAATTGTCGACCGCTGAAAGGGCTGATGCCACAGCGCGGCGGAAGGCTATCTACGAGCAACTTCACCCCGAAGCCCGGCACGGTGGCGACCGATCAGAAGCAAGTCGCCAAGTTGGCGACTTGAAATCGCAAAGTGAAAACAATCCTGTAGACCGTTTCACGGCCGAGACTGCGGCTGCAACCGGCAGATCGGAACGCGCAGTCCAGCGTGACGCCGAGCGCGGTGAAAAGGTCATCCCCGAAGTGCTCGCCATGGTGCGCGGGACCAAGCTCGACACAGGAGCGTATCTCGACAAGATCAAGAAGCTTCCGCCGAGTGAACAGGCTCAAGCAGCCAAGCGCGATCTTGCAACGGCTAATCGCCCGCCGGCGCCGAAGCCAAAGCCAAAGCCGAAATCACAGAGCCGCATCGCTGCTCAAAGCCAGCCCGGCGCGAAACCAACGTACGAGGAGATGCGGGCCGCGATCCTGTTGCTGGCCGATCTTACGGCCACCGACATGACCAGCATATGCCCGCCGAACAAGCGAGCGGCCATGTGCCAGAAACTCGCCCATCTGGAGCGCGTGTTCGAGCAGGTGCGGGAGGCCGCATCGGCATGAGCAAGGAGGCCAGAAAGTGGGCTGAGCAACAGCGGGTGGCGGACCCAACGCTGATGGCCGTGGTCCAGGCAATCGCGTGGTACGCGGATAAGGGAACCGGCGAATGCAGGCGGTCCCAAGCGGCCTTGGCGTCCAAGGCGGGCCTCAAGGAACGGGCTGTGAGATATGCCCTCGTCGTCCTCGAACGCCTGGAAATTGTGTCCAGAAAACCTCGCAGCAAGGGCAAGTACGGGCGCACGACCGACCTCACAGTGCTTGCTTTGGGACGAAATTTCGACGTGTCTCGCGGCGCGATTACCGCCGTCAGAAAGACATTGAGGCCGCCGCTGC
>JBARWP010000430.1:0-3360 GCA_049646905.1 Pseudaminobacter sp.
GCCTACGACCACCTATGGACGATCCAAACGGGAAGCGGAGCAACATGTCGGTCGATTGGCCGAATCCGGAATCCTGGCATTGTCGCTTCGTCCTCCACTGGTAGTCGGAGCCGAAGCGAAAGGAAACTGGGCCAGCCTGCAGAAGCTAGCTGTTTCGGGGATTCCGCTTCCGTTTGGAAGCGTGCGCAATGCACGCAGCTTCATAAGCGTACATTCTCTTAGCGAGGCGATATCGCACCTTTGCAGCGCCACATGGTCCAATGATCTATCCGGCGAGTACTGTCTTGCCGACCCTGGCTTTCTGTCGCTGCCGGATGTGATAACCGACCTGCGTGCAGGAATGGGGATCGGCAGCCGATTGCTGCCCTGTCCTCCCGTCGCCCTCGAATGGTTTGGCATCGCAACAGGCCGACGACGACAAATAGCGGGGCTTATTGGTGATCTGAAGGTCGACCCCTCCCGGTTCATGGAGCGATTTCAGTTCGCTCCGTCTCTCCCGATAAGAGAAGCAATCCGCCAATCAGGCGCCGATTATCGTCGACAAGTCCGCAGAGGCAAAGCATGAGCCGTGGTTTAAACTTTATTGTCGCCCTCGCTGGATTGGTCGCAGCAGCGCCTATCATCTTGTGCTGCGCCCTCATCATCCGTTTATCATCACGAGGTCCAGCCATTTTTTGTCAGACGCGCGTCGGATTGCATGAGAGGCCGTTCACCTGCCTGAAATTGCGAACGATGTATGCCGACACTCGTGACGCACCTAGCCATGAAACGCAGGCATCCGCCATTACACCGATCGGACACTTCCTGCGCCGTACCAAGCTCGACGAATTGCCTCAGTTGTGGAACATATTGGTGGGTGAGATGAGTTTCGTCGGACCCCGTCCGTGCCTTCCCACCCAAACCGAATTGATCATCGCGCGGCGCAAACGCGGCCTCTATTCAATTCGCCCCGGTATAACCGGCGTCGCACAGGTCGCCGGCGTCGACATGTCCGACCCGGAGCGACTGGCGCAGTTGGACGCGGCCTACCTTGAGGATATTTCGCTGCGGACCGATCTTCGGCTGATTGCCGCGACTGTGTTCGGCGCCGGCCGCGGCGACAGAGTGCGATCGTGATTATTCAGCTTGAGCATTGTTCGACCGCCTCGACGTAGCGGCGTGCGATCCTGTCATAGTCATACTCGCGCAGCATATATGCCTTACCCTTGGCGCCGAGGTTCTTGCGCGCCTCAGGTGACAGCGCGATAAGGTCGCGCAACCCACTCCAGACTTCCTCAGGCGTTTCCGCACGTCGTGCAATTCCGCCACCTGACTCTGAGACCGGATCACCACAGGGAGTAATCGGGAGGATGACCGGCAACGACGCTTGGAAGTAGTCGGCAATCTTGTTTGGAGAAATACCGTAGCCGAAAAGAGATTCGATATTCTTCAACCCGGCATAACCAATGTCGGCCTCGCTCAGGAGAGATACCGCATCGTTTTTTGGCACTGATCCGGAAAAATGAACATTGGAGAGACGTTTCCCAGAAATAAAAGCCCGCAGCGCCTCCACTTGCTCGCCCTTGCCAACGATGAGAGCCGCGCATCGTCCTCCCTCACCGATCGATTCTCCGTAGGCAAGCGCCTTCAGAAGCAGGTCGATGGCGTTCGGTTTACCAATGGAGCCCGTATAGATGATGCTGACCTTTCCTTGCGCTCTCCATTCCTTGAGTTTCTCGCTTGCGAGTTGCCCGGCCTCGCTCGATAAGCTTTCGGCTTTTGCCTTGCTCATGCCAATGCCGTTGGGAACCCATACAAAGGGCTTTTTTCCATAACCTCGGTCAGCCAGGTAGCGATCTGCGCGTGGCAGGACGGAAGCGATCAGATCTGAATTTTTCAACGCAAAACGTTCGGCAAACGCACACATCTGCACAAAAGGATGGAACCGCGAGGTTCCTAGGATTTCCGTGATGCTTAGAGGCCAGATATCTCTGATTTCAAAGATGAGCTTTGCACCATAGCGCTTGGCCAGCCGATGGGCAGGGAAGATGGTGAATGGATGGGGAGAGGACGCGATCACGATTTTCGGTGATCCTGGATCCTTCATCGAGCCGCACCTCACAGAGTACAGATTTCTGGAAAAATCCCAGATGTTCAGGAGCCGACTTACACCGTTCTTGCCATAGGGCCGAGACGGTATCGCCACGTAGTCAACTCCGTTAATGGTCAGTTCGCCCTCGACTGGCGATCGTCTCTCGAGAAGATGATGGTAGGAAGCGATAAAATTGGTTGTGGAGTGACCTTGCCTCTGCCAAGCTCGGCTTAGTTGATACGGTCGATCATAGGAGCCTAAATTCGGGCCGCCGCCATAGTGATGGATGTACCATATATTCAATTCAACTAACCTGCGCCGCATTCCGCTGAGCCGGAATCGACAAAGCTCTGTCGCCGATCCTTTTCAGAAGCCGTCTGAGCACCTGCTCAAGCGACAAGTCGCCTGCATCAGGATGTAATTTATCCACCCCCTACAACACGGTTCCATACTCGCGCAAGGCATCTCCAACGCGGGTACATATCATGGAAAACAGCGCAAATCTGACACTTCCCTACATAATGCCGAGCCAGGCGCAGAAGCATGTCACTCACAACGAGGCACTCGATCTGCTCGATGCGGTCGTGCAACTTGCCGTTGTCAGCCGAAACCTCACTGCCCCTGCAGGCGGTGAGAGCGAAGGCGACCGCTATATCGTAGCGGCAGGTGCGACCGGCGACTGGCAGGGAAAGGACGGCATGGTCGCGGTCTGGCGTGATGGCGGCTGGAGTTTCCTGGCACCGCGCAAGGGCTGGCTTGCCTGGGTGATCGATGAAGCCACCCTGATTTGCTGGAGCGGCACGGCCTGGGATGATGTTACCAGCGAGACAAGCGAACTCCAAAACCTGGCGCGGCTGGGTCTCGGCACGACGGCAGATGGTGTGAACCCTTTTTCGGCCAAGCTCAACAAGGCCTTGTGGGCAGCCTTGACCATAGCTGATGGTGGAGATGGAGACCTGCGCTACACGCTGAACAAGGAAAGCGCATCCAACGTGCTTTCCCTGCTCATGCAGTCGGGCTGGTCGGGGCGTGCCGAGATCGGGCTGGTCGGAGATGACGACCTTGCCATCAAGGTGAGCGCCGATGGCTCAAGCTGGAAGTGGCCTGACCCCATAGGGTGGTCCGGTTTCAATCTTAGTTCATGATCGGCCTTGGGGCTATGGCCTGGGCAGATGACGGTGCTGCTCCGCTTGCTGGCGCAGGCCAGATGATGGCCTCGGGTGCCGGTGGCTTGTATCCAAGCGACGAGTGTGGCCTCTTGGTGTTGTAGTATCGCCGCCAGGCTTCGA
>JBARWP010000431.1:0-4796 GCA_049646905.1 Pseudaminobacter sp.
CAACACGTCGACCTGGCGCAGCTTCGCCACGATCTCTTCAGGTCTATGCTTCTTCTGGGGCATTCAAACGTCCTCCTACGGCTCAATAGCCTACTTCAGGGAGGACCACTTTTCAGGGGGCAGACCAGAAGGAAGCGCTAAGGGTAGACCGCAATACCGGTCGGATAACTGCCCCCGCTACCAACCTTCTTGCCGATTTTGCAGTTAGCCTGCTTCCTGACAGCGGGCGTTTTGCGGGCAATGACGCACGGGCAATCACAGTCGGAGGCTTTTCGCTTCCTTCCTATATCTCGCTCTATAACGGAACGACCGCAGCGAGTGCCGGCAAATACATTTCCAACAACAACGACTATGGCGGAACCGGTGGGGTGCTGGATCCTTTCGTCAAGGATCTCGTCGACATGATCCGGGATCCCGCCTTTCGGCGACATGGGCTTGAATTCCACGTGGCCTGCATGACGATGGGGTCGGGCACAGCCACTTCGACCGTTACCATCGGCGGCGTAGCGCACTACTATAGCGCATTTCTGGGCCAGGGACCGCGTGCCCCCAAGATGACCTTTCACGCCTATCTGCGGGCGCTGGACGCGCCTATTGCGTTCCGACGTTATGACGGGCAGCGCATCATCAAGAACGGGGTGGCCTACACCACCCATGTACCGATCGCGCCGACGGAGGGTTGGGTTTCAGTAACCGTTCAAGACAGCATCGATGCCCATTACAGCAACAGTTATCAGCCGCAGCCCTTCAACATCTATGCGGCAAGCCAGGGCGACCGCTGGCTGCTTGCCTGCCCTGCGCTGATGGGCGGCATAACCGACGTGCCCGACAATACAGGCGTGATCGCCGGCTTCAATCGCTGGCTCGGGTGAAAAACATTACCTTACGCGTCGGCCAGGCGCAGCGTCTCGCCCTCGGCCCGGTAGCGCTCTCCGGTGCGCGGGCACACAAGCGTTTCGTCCAATATCTCGCCGGCGCGCGAAACCCAGCCGATGCGGCGGGCCGGCACGCCGGCCATCAGGGCAAAGGCAGGCACGGTCTTGGTGACGACCGCGCCAGCCGCTATCAGGCAATACTCGCCCAGTTCGTTGCCGCAGACGATCGTGGCGTTGGCGCCAATGGTGGCACCGCGGCGAACGAGCGTCTTGCGGAATTCATCCTTGCGCTCCACTTCCGCGCGGGGGTTCAGCACGTTGGTGAAGACGCAGGACGGGCCGCAGAACACACCGTCCTCCAGGTCAACCCCCTTATAGAGCGAGACGTTGTTCTGGACTTTGCAATTGTCGCCGACGGTCACATCCGGGCCGATCATGACATTCTGCCCGACAGAGCAGTTGGCGCCGATGCGGCTGCCTTTCAGGATGTGGCTGAAATGCCAGATCTTGGTGCCTGCGCCAAGTTCCACGCCGTCATCCACATAGGCGCTCTCGTGAACGAAGCTGTCCGTGCTCATCCGTGAATATCCTTACTTCGTGGCCTGGTGGCCCAGATTTTCCTGGAGCGCCGATTGCGCCTTTTGCAGGCAGCGCAGGACTGCGAGTGCCTCGACACCATCGGTGATCGGCGTGCGGCGCTCATCTATACAGGCGATAAAATGCGTGCATTCGTTGCGCAAAGGCTCCGAGCGCGGCACGATGATAGCCTCAGCCTCCGCCTTTTCAGGCACGGGCACGGGACCGCCGCGGTCGATGCGGTGCCGGTAAAGCTTCAGCTTCTGCCCCCAATCCGGCTGGCTGTCCTCGAACACGGCCATTGCCTTCTCGCCAATGACCACAAGCCGCTGCTCCTTGAAGGGATGCATCCACGACACCTGGACATGCCCGCTGCCCCCACCAGGAAAATGCATCTGCATCGTCACCATATCGGCAATGCCGGGCGTGTAGGAAACGTTGCCCTGCGCCGTCACATGGTAAGGCTCACCGCCAAAGAGGCCGAGCACCATCGAAATGTCGTGCGGCGCAAACGACCACAGCACATTTTCCTCGCGCCGGAATTTGCCCAGGGAAAGCCGGTTGGAATAAACATAGAGCAGAGGTCCAAGCTCGCCGGCTTCAACCATCGCCCGCAGCTTGACGTAGACGGGGTGGTACTGCAGCAGATGCCCGACCATCAGGGTCAGCCCGCTGCGGAGCGCCAAGGCATGCAGACGCTCGGCCTCGGCGACGTTCAGCGCCAGAGGCTTTTCGACGTAAACATGCTTGCCGGCTTCGAGCGCGGCCATTGCCTGGCCAAAATGCATCTCGGCCGGAGAAGCGATCGAGACCGCATCGATGTCAGGCGCAGCCAGCATATCTTCGAAGGAAATCGCCTTCGTACCAAGCGCTGCCGCCGCAGCGGACGATGCCTTCGGATCAGCGTCGATGATGGCTTTCAAAACGCCCAGTTCAGAAAAATTCCGGGCCAGGTTCTTGCCCCAATAGCCGTAGCCGATATGTGCGATCGATGCCATTAACTGTCAAATTCCTGTTCCAGTTGGACGGAGCCGGTCGGCTCCTTGGTGGGCTACCTTGCCAATATTTCGCCGATGGCCTGCGCGGAACGACCATCGCCATAAGGTCTTCCTGAAGCCCCCTTGCTGCCGATTGCCTGTAGCACCGCCTGTGCAAGCCCGCCACCAGAAGGTGGAGCCAAGCGGTTCCAGCCCAGTTCGACCAGTTCCACCCACTCGGTTTCGTCGCGCAGCGTGACGCAAGGCACCTGATAGAAAAAGGCCTCTTTCTGGACGCCTCCGGAATCGGTGGCGACAGCCGCGGCCTGTGACTCGAGGGCAACCATGTCGAGATAGCCCAGGGGCGTCGTCGTCGTCACCTTCGAGAATGCGAGGCCTGCGGCTTTCATCCGACCGGCCGTACGCGGATGCAGCGGCAGAACCACCGGCAGCTTTTGAGCGACTTCCTCAAGAGCCGTGACGATATTGCTGAGCCTCACAGGATCGTCGGTGTTTTCGGCACGATGAATGGTGGCCAGGACAAAGTGGCCAGGCTCCACGCCGAAGCGCTCCAGTGTCGTCTGTTGCTTGGCCCGTTCGGCAAACTGTAGAGCGGCATCGTACATGACGTCGCCCACCTGGAAAATGCGGACTTCATCCACACCTTCCCGTTTCAAATTGGCAGTGGCGGTATCGGTCGAACTGAACAGCAAATCGGAAAGTTGATCGGCTACGATGCGATTAATCTCTTCGGGCATCGCGCGATTGAAGGAACGCAAGCCTGCTTCGACATGAGCCACTGGAATGTGCAGCTTCGCCGCCGTAAGTGCTCCCGCCAAGGTGGAGTTTGTGTCGCCGTAGACAAGAACCCGGTCGGGCTTCAGTTCCTCCAGCAGCGGTTCGAGCTTTTGCAGCATTGCACCCGTCATGGCACCGTGGCCGCCGCCATGGATAGCAAGATGGTGATCCGGCTTGGCGATACCGAGTTCCTCGAAGAACACATCGGACATATCGGCATCGAAATGCTGGCCGGTATGGATGAGCACTTCCCTGATGGCACCAGTTGCGGCAAGCGCGCGACTGACTGGTGCGACCTTGATGAATTGCGGGCGGGCGCCGACTATGGTGGCAATGGTTTTCAAAGACTTGAACCTCATAAAATATTTGGCATTTCATCCGGCCCGCTTACTTTCCCGAACGACATCCTCATAAACCGATATCATTTGCCGCACGTTCTGGTGCCAGTCATAAAGATTTGCAACGCGTTTCCGGCCGGCCGCGCCCATGGTTTGCCTCAGTTGCTGATCCAACACCAGGCGTTCAAGTGCCACCGCCGCAGCTTCGGCGTTTTCTCTCGGCACGACGATACCAGTTACTCCATCATCGACCACTTCAGGCAACCCACCGACATCCGAGACTACAACGGGCAAGCTGCAAGCCGACGCCTCTATAATGGCAACGCCGAAGCTTTCGCTATCGAGACGGCTTAGAGCAACATAGATATCCAGTTTGCGGAGTTCGTCGGGAACTTTTTCATGAGGAACCCGACCCACAAACTCCACTAGACCACCGATGCCGTTGTGGGATGCGCGCCCCTTCAATTCGCCCATCTGTGGACCGTCACCTACAATGCGCAACTTTACTGGAGGTACGGTATCATGCCCGAAACGGCGCAGCCTTGCCACAAGTACCGCCATGCTATCAATCAGTGTATCTATGCCATACTTGTCCTTGAGAACTTTCACGGTACCAATCACGATAGGTGCATCCGGGGAGCTTACGGCAGCAAGTCCGTGGACAAAATAGTCAGTGTCCACCCCGAATGGAGTGATGGCAATTTCGCCAAGCTCCGGTACAATCCGACGCGACTGAGCCGCCATGGCATGGCTGGTGCTGGCTACTTTGGTTGCCGCCATCAGGTTCTTACGCAGAAGCCAACGATGCAGGATCGATTTTTCCGGAAAATCATAAACATCGCTGCCCCATACCGACAAAAGCAGAGGCTGGAAGCCTGCAAGGCGCGCCGTGGTGCCGTAACCGGAAGCGTAGTGGGCATTGAGCACGTCGGGTTTTTCAGCAGCCAGAATCTTTCGCAGGGCGGGAACATTGCGGAAATAGCCGAGTTCGCCTGAATGGGGGAGCCGCCTGATTCTGACCGCAGGTACAACCTGTTCCAATAGATCATGCTGCGTGATCAATAGGACATCAACGCCGGCATTCGACAGGCCATTTGCCCAGCGGATCGTGTGGATGCTGGATCCACCAGACAGGAGAGCGACTTTCAACTCGGGATTCCCCGATATTTCTCCAGCGTTGAGATGACCGTCTCTGCCCTTGCCTTCCAACTGTGTTGTTGTCGGCATTCCAT
>JBARWP010000432.1:0-27286 GCA_049646905.1 Pseudaminobacter sp.
GAAGGGGCAGAACCCGAACGCCGAGAAGCTCTTGTTCAGGATCATCTTCCGTTGGCGAGTATCGAATGCGCGCCATCGGGAACTACCCGGACGTTGGGTAGCGAACCCAATCGACTTCTGGGCGGAAGACGCCAAGCTATCCCGTGACCAGACAAAGCGTGCGCTTCGCGACTTGGAAGTTGATGGACTTGTGGTCCGCGCACGAGGATGGTTCGCCGGGTCCAAGGTTCATACCTACCTACAACCGACCCCGCTTGCTCTGAAATACATGGGGAAGCCAAACGACATTGACCGCTTGGAACAGTCTTTTGCCGTCTCCAAGAAGTCGAAGCCTGCGCCAACCCCTGCGCCAATTGCTGCTCCAACTCCTGCCCCAACGGTTGCTCCAATAGCTGCTCCAACCATCACAAACCCTTCTATTCCTTCTAAGCCTTCAAACCTTGCAAGCCCTTCAAACGCGCACGCGCATGCATCCGCGAAGGGAAAGGAAGGGTTCGGGGAGAAGACAAAGAAGAAACTGGTATTGAAGAAAAAGAAAAGTGGACCCGAAGCCCCCATAGCCCCGCCGACCCCGCAACAGATCGATGCGGAAATCGCCGCAGCGAAGATGCAGGCCAAGGAGGCACAGGCAAAGAAGCGGCTGCCGTTGCTGTTGAAGAAGTTCCCCATTTGGGAGGGGCCGCACCGCAAGGGACCGAAGCCTGTCCGGCATCCCTACGAAATGCACGGCTGGAAATGGGCCACATGGTCCCCCGCACTGATAGTCGAGAAATACGTGCTCTATGAGGAATATGTGGCGAACTGGTATGTCGGGAAGCAGGGGAAACCCTACAAGCCATTCAGCGACGAAGACGCCGAGTATGATCTGGATACGGACTATCCCGACATAGAGGAAGAACTCAAAGCGTATCAGGCCCAAAAGGCGGCCAAGTCGGGCACCGTGAAGCCTATAGAGAAGAACTAACTGGGCACGGGCGGCAGACCTTGTTCGCGGGGACATTCCGTCATGTCGCGGGGGATGTAGCGAAAGCCCGGAGAGACACCCGTAATGGGTCGGGCTTCATGGTAGGTGGAAATCCTCAAGTTCATGCAGGACAAAACCTTGCAGGTCGATAGCGACTGACCCGAGCAGCATGTCCCCAGCCGTCTATGACGGGCGCATCTTCAAGCGACATTCACGAGGTCAGGGACAGTGCGGCGGATACCCGCCGCGCCGTCCTGCCCAGTGAAATCAATTTCACAACCACCATCCATATTGCCGGAAAGTTTATGCATTACGCATGTGCGCGGCGTGACCGACCAGATCGACCATGGGGAGTGCAGCCCTGATGTTGCCTGCCGTAGCGATGGTTAACCATCCAGTCGGGAAGCCCTGAAATCTGGTCGTTTATGTTCGCAGGCTCTGGCCATGCGGCCCACGCTTTCGAGCGGGGTCGATGTTCCGGCCCTCCCAGTCCTCGGGAGTTCCGCCATGCACCACGATCTTTTCGCCGCCACCGACCCCGTCCTCCTGCCGCTGGTATCCGACCGTAAGGTTCCGACCATCGAGCCACTGCCGATCAGCCCGTGGCTTGCCATGTCAGGGATGCAGAAGGCGATCCGGCGCGGTGATGTCGATCTGGCCTTACGTGCCGCTGCGACCCTGTTGAAGGCGGACCCAGCAAAGCTCTGGCGAAGGCTCTGCGGCATAGTCTACGAGGACGTGTCCATCGGCTCGGTCGATACGATCCGACTGGTCATGGCGGCGACGAGAAGCAAGTCGTTACGCGAGGAGTTCGGTGGCGAGTGGGCTGTAGCCAGCAGGTTGGTCGAGCAGATGGCTATCTCCCCCAAGGACAGAGCCGCCGATGATCTGCTGTGGACTGTCGCCCAGCACCATGAACTTGAGGAGCTACGAGCCTCGCAGGCGGGCGCTGACCTCTCGGAGCACCTTTCCCACATCCGGGCGCGTGGTGCGCTTCTGGGGGCTTCCCTGAGCGTCCTACATACATCCGGCGTCCGATGGGATGGGCAGGTTGCAGGGAAGATCGCCAACGCCGCCGCGACATTCGATGCGATGCGCGATGCAGGAGCCGATCCCGCAATAGTGGCGCTAGCAGAGCAGGGTTTCCGCAGGACGCGGGAAGCCCTTCCGCTCCTGCTACCTATGCTGGCCCTCGCTATGCCGACCGGGGAACTTCCGACACAGGACGACGAGTTTCCGCCAGTCGTGATCGGACACAAGAGCGGCCTACCGACCTTCGCCTATGATGCGTTCAGCTACGAAGGGAAGACAGCACTGGCGCGGTTCCTGAAACGGGACACCATGACCGGACGCTGGCTGCGCAGGTACGTCCCCGCCGAGCGTCGCATGGCTGTTCTCGCAGGCGGGTTGTTCCGGGTTGAAGGCGGGCTGGTGAAGCAGCGAGTGATCTGGCCCTGCGCAGTGACCCTCCGGTGGCTGGCCGACAGCGGGTATCACGGGATGAAGCTGACCGATCCTGCCGGGTTCCTCGACATGATCCGCGCAGACCTTCCAGCGATTGACGAGGAGCGCGCCGATGTCTGTTGAACGCCACCATGACGCCGGAACCACCATGCCGATGGTCGATAGTTACAATTTGAATAAAATGAAATTGATTTCACAACCCGCCGCGAGCGACCGTCACGCGCCCACCAGCCCCCTTCCTGCTCATGTTCAGCGGCTCGTGACGGCCTCATTGTCCGAGGCAAGCAAAAGAGCCTATCGTCTCGATGTCGCCCACTACGAAGGCACTGGCAGGCGGCTCCCGGCGACCCCAGAAATCGTTGCGTCGTATTTGGCCGAGGGCGCGGAGACCTACGCCGTGGCGACCTTGCAGCGGCGTCTTGCCTCGATCAGTAAAGCCCATCGCGCCCTCGGGGTGGACGATCCGACCAAGAGCGAACTTGTCCGCGCTACCCTCCGTGGTATTCGCCGCACCCTCGGGGTCAAGCAGCGGCAGGCACAGGCTCTGCTCCGCGCCGACCTGTTTGCCGTCCTCGACTTGCTCGGAGAGCGCCGTAAGGACCACAGGGACCGTGCCATGCTGTTGCTGGGCTGGGCCTGCGCCCTGCGTCGCTCGGAACTGGTGGCGCTGGATGTCGAGGACATCGAGTTCACCGGCCAAGGTGCTCTGGTCACGATCAGGCGCAGTAAGACCGACCAAGAAGGTCGTGGTCGGGAAATCGCGGTGCCGTTCGGACGCACGCGTCATTGCCCCATCGCCGCCCTCAAACACTGGCTGGAGGTCGCAAGCATCGAAACCGGCGCGATCTTCCCCAGCATGGACAAGCACGGCAACGTCCTTCCCGAGCGTGTTACCGGCGAAGTTGTGACCGATGTCGTCAAGGCCCGCGTCAACGCTGCTGGATATGATCCGAGCGGGTACTCGGCGCACTCATTGCGCAGCGGGTTCGCGACCTCGGCAGCCATGGCAGGCGCGACCAGCCACAAGATACGCGAAGTCACGGGCCACCGCAGCGAGGCGGGTCTTGCGCCCTACCTGCGCACGGTCGAACTTTTTGCTGATAGCGCCGCCGCGAGGATGCTATAGGTGGTCTGCAATGGGAGGGACGCCGGCCCGCCTTTACAAATCCATGAGGCTAGTTCGTGAAACAGTTTGACGCGCGCTCCTATAGCATTGCTGATTTCTTGGAGTGGGACGGTAATAGCCTACTCGATCTATCACCAAAGTTTCAGCGCCGCAGTGTCTGGACACGACAGGCGAAGTCTTTCCTGATCGACACGATCCTACGCGGCAAGCCGATGCCGAAAGTTCTCCTGACACAAGACTTGGTTGGGAAGAAAAATGTTCGCACCGTGGTGGATGGACAGCAGCGCATCCGCACCATTTTGGAGTTCGTTGGGGGCGGTTTTACTGTTCTGGGCACACACAACGCGGAGCATGCGGGTAAGACGTTCTCCGAGCTTGATGAAGATACGCAGGGGTCGATCCTACAGTATGAAGTCGGCGTTGATCTCCTCTACAACGTCAGCTTGGCGGACATGTTGGACATCTTCGCTCGCATCAATACCTATTCTGTGACCTTAAACACGCAGGAGAAGCTGAACGCAAAATACCTCGGTGTGTTCAAGACATCTGCATACGAGTTGGGTCATGCCTACGTCTCATACATGCTCGAAGGAGGCGTCCTCACGGAGAAGGCAGTCAGTCGAATGGGCGAAGCCCAATTGGCCTCTGATCTTCTCGTTGCGATTGTCGGCGGCGTCCAGACGGTGAAGAACATCGAGAAGTTCTACAAGGAATACGAGGCGTGCGAGAGTGTTCCCGAGAACATATCGAAAGCCATTTCTCGTTACCGTGAAGCGATGCAATTTGTCGGCGCGATCTACCCCGCGAAGGACCTCAAGAACACAAATTGGTCCAGACCTCACTGGTTCTATACCCTTTTCACCTGTGTAGCCCATGCTCGGTCGCCACTATCTGGATTAGAAGAGGCCCTTCGACCAGACCTGTCGCAGGAGGCAGTGCAGCATTGGCGTATCGGATTGGACGAATTGAGTGCCCTCTATGACAAGTATACTGAGGAGAATGACGAAGATGTGCCGGCGGTGTTCGCCCGTTTCATCAACTATGCTCAGCGGCGCACCACGGACACAGAAGCTCGCAGGGAGCGAGCTAGATTTGTGCTGAACGCTATCGCTTCATGACCCCCGAGGCTCTTGTTGAGTTCAAAGCTCAGCTCGAGGAGCGCCATCGAGCAGCAATGGAGCTTGTCAGTGACCTTGGCCCAGCGAGTGCAGATGCCGCATCGACTAACCACAAGGATGATGCGTTCGCAGAAGCGATCTTTCTTCGGGCATTTACGGCATATGAAAGCGACGTCGAGCGCCTGTTCTTACACTACGTCACCGGGGGTAGTTCCTTACACGGTGAAGCTGCGCACTCATTTCTGAGCATCACCGATGAGACCCACGCTCGGAGACTGATCAAGGCAGCGAACAAGTTTCTGTATTGGGCTAAACCTCAAGACATTAAGGTCACAGCCGAGACATACATCGAACGAGGATGGCCGCTGGTTGATATGCTGGCCACCAGCACTCACATCCTTGCCGACTGCGAACGCATCCGAAACAGGATCGCTCACAACTCACAGGAGGCGGTGCAACAGTTTGCGATTGTTCAACGCAACTACCTTGGCACCGAGCGGCTTTTTCCTATCACTCCGGGCCAGTTCTTGCGCATACGCAGCACGCGTCGGAGGAAGTTGCACCTAGCCCATTTTCTAGAGACGCTCGCAGGCACATTGGGGGCCATCATCGAACCGGCACCATAAGGCGCAATCGGGATAACCCCAAATAACTAGAGCCATAACTGCCACGAAAAGCGGTGCTGTAGCCCTGCTCAGTGGATCGTCCCGTTTATCGCCTTCGTGAAGTTGAAATGCAGGAAGCGGTCACAGAGTGGCGTCTTGCGGTATCGCAGGTCATGAAAGGCGGGGTATCTTTCCGCGCTGGGCTGGCGTTCGATCATGCCGAGCCAGAGAAGCGGGCGCACGAGGCGGGATAGAAGGTAATAGCAGGCGTCCTCCAGCGGGCTGAACCGATAGCTGGTGATGATGTCGATAGGCAAACACCAGCCCGCCAGTTCCGTCAGCGGCACCCAATCATCCAGCCTGTTCTGGATCACCCCGAGGAAATGCACGAAGTCAGGGTCATCATGGTCGATGGGGAACCGCTCATAGGCTCCATGGTCGAGTGCGAGGAAGTAGGCGTCAAATAGTTCGGCCTGTAGCGCGCCGTGGTCGCCGATCATGGTCTTCCCGGCCTTTGTTGTCAGCGCCTTCCCCTTGGTGTGACGCAGCAGGCGAGCGCCGATCATCAACTCGTGCATGATCGCGAGCGGCATGAAGTCCGGCTCGTTGAGCACCTTGTTGACGACATAGAGGCGTTCCGGCTCATGGCCGGGCCACTGGAAGTCTTCCGCAGCCCATGTCACGAATTTCCGGTAGAACGCGCCGGACTTGGTGAGCGTGATGCCGCCGTCCTCGGCAGCGCGGATCAACACCTTCATGCCGTTGATCGCCATCGGACTACTCGACAGGTCGGAGGCCCCAAGGCTCTCATTGAGCATAATGAAGGGTGCGAGGCGCGATGGCCTGATCATGGCCGGGACGCACCCTGTCGTTGCAGTTCCATCAGGTAGACGACGACATCGGCCTTCTCGTGATCGAACAGCCGGAAAATCGTCATGGGGAAATGGTCTTCCTGCATGAACCGGACGAAATAGGCTTCGTCGCGTCCGGGGCGGCGCACGATTTCTTCGTAGGGCGGAGCCATGTCCGGTTCAGCAGCGTCCGTCGCGCGCAGATGACACATGCGGCACCATTGCTCGACAACCTGCTCGCCACGTGCGGCGGCGTCGTCGGCATGGGCAGAACCGGCAACGCACAGCATGCCGATAATGCTCATCATCGTCAGCCTATTATCCGCCATCGCCGCTCCCCTGTTGCGTCCGACGCCTATAGCATAGACGGCGACCACGAACATGGCTGCGCGTTGATCTTCAAGGCCGATGCTGTGATCATGACCGCATGATCGGACGCTTTATCCTGTTGGCATTCAGCGGCGCTCTCCTCGGTGGATGCGGCAGTTGCAACATGCTGGGAGGCAGCCAGCCTGCCCACTGTAACGCGGGCTTGGCGGCGGGAGCCGTGATCGCCGCGCCTGTGCTGATACCGATGGCGATTGCGGACGATGCGAAAGCGCGATCCACTCCTGCACCACCTGTCGAGAAGTGGGAGCCGAAGACTGATCGGGAGAAAGAGCTTTATCGGGCAGCGACCAGACCATGAGCGCGCCGCGACACGGCATTGCTTCTCGGTCCCTGCTCGTGGCGGTCGCAGCGTCTGACCTCCGAAAGCTCTTTATATTAAGTAACTTAGGAGCGCCCCTATCCCGCGCTGTCAAAGCGGCAGCCGTGGCGGATTTTACAAGCCTGAGCCGATGCCCTCGTCAGGGCCGTTGCTCATAGCCACCGGGGTCAGCAGAATTTGTCCCTCGGTAACGGTTGGCGGCTACAGCCACGCGAAACGTCTCCATTCCACTTGCAAGTTTAACGCGGAAAACCCATATCAATGCCGGCTGACGATAGGAGAACCCTGACCGCCTCTTGGGGCTACTTGGGAACACCATGTATCGGCATCTCGGAATACCGGGAGACCGACTGTTAGAGGACGACTTGCACGCAAGTGAAGGGCCGTCGGCTGTGCAGAGGAGAGTTGCTCATGGCATATTCTCGCTACATCCTTCGCCTCATTCGCAGGATCGGGCCGAGCACGTATTGGATCATCATGATCTGCTACGCGCTTCTGAAACTTGCGAATGAGGTTTTCTTCTACGCATGGCGATCCACAACTACGAAAAGCGCTTCGAGCTAAAGCCGGGCAAGTTCGTCTACATTCAGCGCAAGAACGCAGTCGTTAGAGGGCGAGCGGCGATCAAACAGATCGTCAAGCGATACAAGCCACATCGGATTTTCTTTCACTTCAAACGTCATGGTGGCCATGTCGCAGCGTTACGCATGCACCAAGGGAGCGCATTCTTCTCCCGGTTCGACATCACGAACTTCTTTGGACAGGTAACGCGAACGAAGATCTACCGGTCCCTACGCCAGATTGGGTTTCCTCAAGCACGAGCGTTCAACATCGCTATCGATGGTGTAGTGGTTGAGGGATCGAAGAAGGTCGTCCCGTATGGCTTTTGCCAGTCGCCGATACTCGCGACGCTGGTGTTGGAACTATCCCATCTGGGCAGCCAACTGAGGCAACTGTCTGACGCAGGCTTCCTTGTGTCAATTTACATGGACGACATCCTGATCTCGTGCGACGATCAAGCCGTTCTGGCCGAGGCATCCGATGCGGTAATCTCCGCCGCCGAAATGGCCGGTTTTCCCCTGTCAAAAGACAAACTCGCGGTCGCGGTAGCAGGCGTAGATAGCTTTAACTGCCATGTTGCGGCAAAGAAAATCACTGTTCTTGATGACCGTATGCAGCAGTTCGTAGAGGATCACATCGCGGCATCGGATGCCGGAAAGGCTGCAATAGAGAAATACGTTGAAGCCTTGTCCAAGAGCGAGTTGGCACGTCTCCAGTCCCTGCTCTGACCTCAAAAACCCTCAGTCCTTGATGATGAATTGCGCTCGCTCAAACAGCTCGTCAAATGTGATGATCTCTATCGAACGAGTGTCGCGTCGGAACAGTTCAAACGTGTCACGCTTGATGTTTGCCTCGCGGGGATTTCCCAGACGACTGAATTCAGCACGATTACCAATGACCAGTATCGTCTTCGCATCGCGTGTTCGCGCTTCCAGTCGGCTGGTGCCTGCTTTGTTGAAGTGTTCGCCAGACTGAGCGGCGTTTAGCCATTCCGCCTTCTGCTCCAAGACCTGTGAGATTGCGTCCATGAAATCGGGGCTAAATCGCCATGTTCCCGCACGGGCAGATTTCTGCGATTGGAATATGGGGGTATCTGGGCGCTTGATCTCTACCAGCACGGTATAGTCAGTGAAGTTCATCAGGAAATCGACAGTCGGCTTTTCACGGTTGTCGGTGCCGCCCGCGCCCACGACCATCTCGCGGTCGAACTGACGCATAATCCTGTAGTCAAGTCCGTAGCCGAACACCCAATTCTGGGCTTCAAAGAAGTCTTGCCAGTTCGTCTCGGACCAACCGCCCGAAGTAAGCTGAGCATCGAATTGCTCCAACGCCTGTCGTCGGCCCAGCAGCAGATTTATTTCTTCCTGAGTGAGATCATCGTGAAATGTCCGAAAGAGACGTTCGCGCTCGTCTGCGTTGAGCCGCTTGATCTTGCCGATCAGCGCCCGGTCGATGGCATCGGTGATGATCTTTGGCCCGGCGGCTTCAGAAAGGTCTTCGACCTGAAACCTATCCTCGTTGGACAAGTCGATAAACTTAATGCGATTGAGGAATTCTAGGAGTTTCTCAAATTCGTCAGCCCTAAACGTGAAGGCGTCCTTCTCATATGCCTGATACCAGTCCCCCGCTCGCGATTTGAATGTCTGGAGTGTCACCCGCCTTACTCCAGCATCATCTTGGCTGATTAGGGCCGTGACCTGTGTCTTCCGCTGGTCGCCTGTAAGCCGCAAACAAAGCGCCCCTTCGACTTCACCCGCGACCGCACGTTCGGTCCCCTCGAATACAGCGTATGCGAGGCGTCTGCGCTGGTCGTTGACAGCACCATGCGAAAAGACCTTGGAGAAGTAGGTTTTTCCTTCCTTGCGAAGCTCAAAGTATTTGGCGTCTTCATCAACCATAAACCGCCTCCCGCCATTGTCAGCGGCAACAACCTATCACCACGATTGCGACCTATCTAACCTTCGCCAGCATCTGGCCGCGCACGTCCTTCCCGTCCACCTGCTTCTCAGCCATGAGGAACAGCCCCTTGCCGCCGCTGGCCTTCTCCCATAGCGCCCCGATGGCGCGCTTCTCATCGGTGTCGGCAGCGTCGGTCAGGTGGGCACCCTTGTACTCGACCACGAGGATACGGCCATCGGTCAGTTCGGCCACGAAGTCGGGGTAGAACTTACCTGATGCGGTGGGGAGCCAAAAGGCACCGGGGTGGCGTGGTACGTTCCTGATCCAGTGTTTGACCTCAGGCAGGCTGTCGAGCATCTTGGCGCTGTTCAGTTCCTCGCCATCATCAGCGCCGTCGAAGGCTGGTATCTGGTCCCAGCCGGTGAAGTGCTTCGAGAACCGATAGGAACCGCGATAGGTGCGGACCCCGGCGAACATGTCGTCGGCGAACTCGAAGCCGTTGTCGAAGGAGATTTCGGGCTTCGCTTCCGGCGCAAAGAGTGAGCGTTGATAGACGCCCGTCCGTTCCTTGGCCCGGATGTCGGCAATACGCTCCTTGACCTTTCGCGCCAGCGGGTACTTGCACTGCATCAGCGCCGACAGCGGAATGTTGCGCGGCCCGGTGAGGTAGTTCACGAGGTCGGTCAGCCAGCGAACGAGTTCGCCCTGTCCGATGAACTTGTCGCGCACCTGCCGGTCAAGGAACAGCACGAGCGTCTGTTCGCTCCAGCCATCGACCGGGATGTCGAGCAGAAGCTGCGCGCTCTGATCGGCGTGTTTCACGAACAGCCGCTGCTGGTCGATGTCGATCTCGAACGTGTCCGCCGTCGCCTGTATGGCGAAGTCCTTGGCCTCCAGCTTCGGCGAATGGTCGGCGAGCGACCAGTCGTGGTACTCCATCAAGATGTCGGTGTCGGCGAGTTCAAGCTCACCCTGCACCCACGCCATGAGCGCCGGGACGGTGAAGGTCTCGCCCCGTTCGGCTGGCGAGGCATGGTGCAGCTGTTCGGCTTCGTAGCTGGCGACCTGATCGGAGAAACCGCCGACTTCCGCCTCGGGCAGCGCGGCGATCAGCTTCTCCTTTTCCGCAGGGCTGAGGAAGCCGGTGATCTTGACCACGGCCTTGCCGTCATCTCCGGTCGTCACCCTGACCTTGGTCGGCGCGGCAGCTTCCAGTTCCTTGACGGCAGCAGGGTCGGCGTCGAGTGAGACCGTGACGCTCGGTTGCGGTCGGCGAGCATGGCCGAATAGACCATCCTTTAGGTCAAGCTGCTCGGGCAGGATGTTGTCTTCGGCCTCGCCTTCCTCAAAGCCCATGGCAACGAGCCGGTCTCTCAGGGCATAGGCAGCTTCCGAGAAGGATTTCGAGGTCAGGGCGGCATAGGCGCGGTTGAGGGACGGGATCGTCCGCCGCTTGGCATAGGGCATGCGCAGGACGCGCCCGAGTAGCTGCTCGGCATCGGTGGCGCTGTGGATGTTGGCGACCGAACAGAACACATAGGCGAAGGAGCAGTCCCAGCCCTCTTTCAGCGCCTCGACCGTGATGATGAAGTCTATCTCGCAGGCGGGGTCGAACAGGTCGATGCCGTCAAGGTCGCGCTGATCGCCGGTGGCAACTGCGATACGGTTGGGGTCGATGCCCTCCACGTCGATCAGGTGCTGCTTGAGCACAGCGACGGTGACTTCCTCATCTTTGTTCTGGGCCTGAAACAGGACGATGGGACGGATATAGTCACGCTCCCGGCTGGCGTCCTCGGCAAGCTCGGCCCGTTTGGAAATCGCCCCTGTCACGGCGGCCTGCCATGTCTGATGCTCCGACAGCATGACCGGCAGCTTGATCATCTGCTCGTCTTTCAGTTCCTGAGCGGAGACCGAGTGCAATATGTTGGAGTTGGTGCGCGGGGTTGCAGTGAACTCGATGATCGCGGTCGGGTTCACCCGGCTCTGCATCTCGCGGGATAGTCCGGTGACGGCCTTGTGGGCCTCATCAACGATCATCAGCGGGCGATGCAGGTGCATCAGGTTGGCAAACGAGAACTTGATCGTGCCTGCGCCCCTGCCGTCTTCGATGACCTCCAGCCCCGGCATCTTGTCGGGCACGCCGGTGAAGTGCGGCTCCAGCATCTCGTGGTGGGCATAGACCTTGCGGCCCTCGGTGTCTTTCACCCGCAGCGTCTGGATTGTGGCGACGACGACGCAGCAGTTGGAGCGTAGGTCGTGGGGCAGGAGTTGCGTGAAATCACCGATGTCGAACACGCGCACGCGACCGGCGAAGGCGTCGTCAAGCGCGGCGCGGTAGGGGTGACGGGGGTTCTTGAGCGCGTCCACCGTCTGCTTGCGAATGGTGGTCGTCGGGACCAGCCACAGCACCAGCGGGAAGTCGCGCTCGATCCACGTCTCCTTGGCGATGTTGACGGCATGGGCAGCGAGCAAAGTCTTGCCGCCGCCGGTCGGCAGCCTCAGGCACGCATAGGGGGTCTCGTCCAGACCGTTCAGGGCCTTGTAGGAGCCTGCGAAGCCTTTCAGCCGCTTCGCCATATCAGGTTCAGCGACAATGGCCTCGTAGGCGGCTTTAGGGCCTTCCACGCGGGCGTCAGTGAGGAACCTGCGCAGCGTGTCGAGCGTCTGGGTCTGATACTCTTTAAGTTCCATCACGCCCGAGCCTTCACGTCATAGGGGGTCTGCTTGAAGGTGATCTGTTCACGCAGGAGCGAGGCATCGGACAGGGCCGAGCGTTCACCATAGACGGTAACGGGACCGGCGAAGCCATCGGGCAGAGCGTCACGGATCAGCGCGAGTGTCTTGCGCGTGAGCACGTTGCCGCCGCTCGCCGACTTGTCACCCAAGATGCCGTTGTAGAGTAGAGCGTAAGCACGACCATCATGGACACCGAGCACCGGCGACAGCGTGGCGGGCTTCGACCATGGCGACCGGACCTCCGAGAACCACACATGAGCGGCGAGCACCGGGAACTCGATGTCGGGACGTATCTGCCCCGTCTCATCGAACACCGACGCGCCGAGCCGGTAGTAGCGGAAACCGCCGCCGCCCTTCCAGTTCACTGCCTCGGAGATACCGCCCCGTTCGCCGTCCACGACCTTGCGCAGGCGGGGCTGGCAGTGGTCCTCGGCATGGCCACCCATTTCGATGCCGATATAGCGCCGCCCTATCTTCTGAGCGACGGCAGCAGTGGTTCCTGAACCGAGAAAGCTGTCGAGCACGAGGTCGCCTGTTTGAGTTGAAAGCGTAAGTATGCGTTCGAGCAGGCTTTCAGGTTTTGGTGTGCCAAAGACCTCCTGATCCGGGAATAGTTTTTTCAGATCAGAGCTTGCTTGCTTGTTCCCGCCGACCTCTGAGTAGGTCCACCATGTATTGGGGGTTAGTCCGTCATTCATCTCCGCGAGATACTTCTTCAGCATCGGTCGCCGTGTGTTGTCCCGTCCAAATGTGATCCGACCTTCAGACCTCCACTGGTTGAACACGGCTTCACTACAGCGCCAAAATCTATTCTTTGGTGGAAGAAAGCGCTTGCCCGTGGGGCCTATGATTTCAAATTGACCGGCATCATAGAACTTTCCGGCAGACAGATTTTCTGCCTTCCAAGGGCCACGGGGGTCAGCGTCGAGGTTCTTGAACTTCTTACGCTGTTCCTCTGTGCGGCCAACTTTTCCCATGGCGAACCGATCCCGATCTTTTGCGTAGACCAGAATATGGTCATGCGTATCCGAGATGAATTTGGCGGTCTGGTTCGAAGTGTAGGACTTTTGCCATACCACGTTCGTGATGAAGTTCTTTCGTCCAAAAACTTCGTCCATGATGACTTTGAGGTAGTGGCCCTCGTTGTCGTCAATACTGATCCAGATGGAGCCGTCCTCGGAGAGGAGTTCGCGCAGCAGTTCGAGGCGCGGCCACATCATCGCCAGCCACCGCGAATGCTCCAGATTGTCGTCGTAATGCTCGAACGCCGACCGGGTATTGTAGGGCGGGTCGATGTAGATGCACTTTACCTGTCCCGCGTAGAACGGCAGTAGCGCCTTCAAGGCATCGAGATTGTCACCCTGAATGAGCATGTTGCCGGTGTCACGCACGCCGTGACCGAGGTCGGGGACTTCCTCCAGCAGCCTGTAGGGCACGCTCCCGGCAGCCCTGATGTCATCGTCCCTCGTCAACCATTTCAGTGTCGGCATACTCTACGCATCGCCCCTCAGCGCTCAAAGTCGCCAGCAGAACTACCTGATTTGGTGCGAGGATCAAACTTTCTTGCCAAAGATGGCTATGACATGCACGGGCCTATTCAGAATAGTTCAGCTTGGAACTGCCCACGAGGATCATCGCGAGCATGAGGCAGAAGATCGTAGCTGGCGAGGTTTGCCATATCTAAGAAATACTGCGATTTTCGCCGTGGCACTGCTCTGAGCCATTCCGCCAGTTCTCGTTGCGTCAGCCGCAACCATTCTGGGAACTCGTCGGGAGCGTTGAACTCGCCTTCCATGAAGCCGAACAGGGCGTGGATGTAGATCACCCGACCAACGCCGGGGAATTCATAGATTTCGGCCCCACGGCTGCCCTGTAGGCGCTTCTCGATCAATTGACGCCCGACTTCCAAGACGAGTGCATCTTCGGGGTATCGTTCGTCCACGAGGAACCAGTTTGCGATTTCTCGCCTCCGCTCGTTGTCGTCGCGACCATGAAAGGCACCCAGCCCCATGTTGCAGATGGTGCAGCAGGGCACGAGCTTGCATTCGCCGAACTGCTCTCGGATGGCCTTTTTCGTCACCAGTCCGCCATCAGCGAACCTGTGCAGGATGTAGACGGGCGGCTGGTGGTCGAGCTTCCCGTCGCTGGGCATCCCGCAATAGATGCACCTGTCACCAGCGATGGGCTGGTAGATGTGCTCGAAGCGCTTCTCAGCAGCGCGGCGGTTGTATCTTTCCTTGACGCGAACCACAGGCCTCGCCCCAGACTATTCATCCGTAAGAAACCGATGTTATCTGCCGGGGCTTGAAAGAAGTGGTAAGTCAAAAGAAAAAAGTGTTCCTTTTCGATCAGCGTGAAGTCCAGCGGATTTCAGAAGTTCCTTGCGATGCCCGCGCAGATGCGGAGACCTACAATAGGACCAGCCGGGAGAAAATGTCGCTGGCCGCCGCTCCCCTCGCTAAAAGCGAAACCGGGTTTCGTATTTGTCGATCAGACTGACTTCGCTGTGCTCACCGTTTCCATGTCGCCTTCCGAAGGCGGCTCGATCCCGAGTTTGGCGGCGGCACGGGCGGCGAACCCCTCCAGCATCATGATCCGGGCACCTAGCTCGTGTCCGTGCTCATACGACTGGTAGGCGAGGTCGGAGAACATTCCGATGTCCTTCGCGTGATCGTCCAGACGCGCCTCGACGCTGGATAGGCTCTGTTCCAGCCGCCACACGATTTCAGCTGTCATTGTCCTGCCGTTGGCATCGGCGGCGGCCTTGATCCTCTCCCGCATCCCGTCCGGGAAGCGGATGATGAACTTGTCCTGCATCTGGCTGGGGGGTCTTCCCATTGTTAACCATCCTATGGCTTGTTGCCATGTCTTATTGACTTACCTTATGGCAAGCCATATAGTGGAGCCATACTCGCCATACCAAACAAAGGGCGGGTGAGCAAGCGTCAAATCAGCGTAGGAGTATCGGACATGGACACGACCAGTGTGTCGTCGCCTCATTCGGCGACTTCATCCCATCAAAAGCACTTCAACACCCCCAAGGCATTGGAAGAAATCACAGCGACCTTGTCCAAGGATGACGGGGCGAGCGAGGAAATCCTGCCGCCGTTCGACTATGGGCAGATCGTGGACGAAGACGCCCGCGCCATCGCAAAGCACGCAGCCGAACGCATTCATGCGAACCTCCACGAGACGGAAAAGCATTTCATCGACACCGGAAACGAGTTGTGCAGGGCGAAAGCCGCGTTGAGGCATGGCGCATGGGAAAACTGGCTCACCGCCGAGTTTCGATGGACCAAGCGCACGGCTCAGAACTACATGGCCGTCGCGGAGAAGTTCGGAGACGACTATACACTGGTCTCCTATCTGCCGTCGCCGATCCTCTACCGGCTCACCAGCGACAAGCTCGACGCCCTCCGCGACGCCATCGTCACTAGAGCCAGCAACGACACACCACTCGACCGAGATGAGGTCGTGAAATTGATTTCAGAAATGGGCGCGATGCAGGCAACCCCGGTCAGCACCGACAGGACGGAGCAGCGCAGAACAGCCGCTGCGAAGGCAATCGACATCCTCCGGGCCGACCTCACCGATTTCGCCGGGTTCGTGACTATAGCCGGAGAAGCCGGTCGGGAGTTCACCATCGCGTTGAAGGAGGCTGTCTGATGGGCAACGACCAGCAACACATCTGTCCTGCCTGTCAGGCAAGGATGAACGAAGACTATGTGGAACTAACCATCATAGTCCCACAATCTGTGTTCGACTGGCTGACTGCGAAAGCAGAAGCAGGCCGAAATGCAGAGTATCCCGATTGGGAGGTCGAAGACGAAGCAACGGTCGAACTCATGACCGCGATGGACATCGCCATCGACATCGCTCGCGAGGAAGCGGAGGGCCGTGGACATGCCTAGGAAGAAGGTTGCGCACAGCCGCACCGATGTCCGCGCCATGTGGGACTTGATGCAGAAGATGGGGCTGGAACCCGTCTCCGTGAAGTATCACCCGGACGGGACGTTCCGCATCATGACCGCGAAGCACGCGGAGATAAACAAGCCACCGCATGCCTCAGCCGGGCCTTCGGGCGGCGGTGAAAACCCATGGGACGAGGTTCTTCCGAAATGATCCGACACAAGCTCCCTCAGTATGTGCACGCTTACCGTGATCGCCATGGAAAGCAGCGCATCTACTTCAACAAATCGGGTAGACCGAAAATCCCCTTGCCCGGCCCGCTGTTCTCCGAACCGTTCTGGATAGCCTACCACAAGGCCAAGGAAGGTGGTCACAGTGGCCCTAAGCCGATAGGGGCCTCATTCACGAGGGCTGGCAGTTTCTCAGCCCTGATCGCCGACTACTATGCATCCAGCCTGTTCACGGCGCTGGAAACCTCCACACAGGTAACATACCGTGGACAACTCGAACGGTTCCGCGCCAAGCACGGGGACAAGCCGGTGGATCGTCTGGAAGCCAAGCATCTGGACATCATCTTGGGGGAAGAAGCGTCCAAGTCGCCAGCAATGGCCAGCAACCTTCGGAAGCGTCTCGCCACGCTTATGAAGTGTGCGGTCAAATGGGACTACATTGACCGCAACCCGATGCTGCAAGTGGATCGGATCAAATACAAGACGCCGGGCATCCGCACATGGACCGATGATGACATCGCGAAGTTCCGCAACAGATGGAAGGATGAAACCCCCCAGCGCATCGCCATGGAGATCATGCTCTACAGCGGCCTTCGCCGGTCGGATGCAGTCCGCGTCGGACGGCAGCACATTCAGGGCAACCACATCGCCATCACGACCAAAAAGAGCGGCGGCATCGTCCAGCTTCACATTCCGATACATCCTGACTTTCAAGCGTTTCTTGACAGGATCAAGCATGGGCATCTGAACTTCATCGTTACTGGACGCGGTGCTGCACGATCAGAAAAGGGGTTCACGAACTGGATCATTGAAGCAGCTCGCGATGCCGGTCTGCCGGATCAAAGCTCGCCACATGGTGTGCGGAAGGCTGCGTGCAGAAAGCTCGCGGAAGCCGGTTGCTCGGCGCTGGAGATCATGTCCATCACTGGACACAGGGACATCAAGGAGATCGAGCTTTACTGCCGACAGGCACGGCAGAAGACGCTCGCCGCTAACGCCATTGCCAAGAAGGGAAGTGGCCTATGAGAACGTCACCGGAACAGAAACCTGCTAACCTCGACATACAGTTAGCAGATTTGGCCTTGAAGGCATTGAAAAAACTGGCCCCAAGGGATGAAGTGGTGATCCCGACAGGAATCGAACCTGTGACCTACAGATTAGGAATCTGTCGCTCTATCCTACTGAGCTACGGGACCAACCGCACCGGTACATAACCGTTTCCACCGCTTTCGCCAACGGCTTTTCGGCCACGATATCGCCAACCGGACACCGTTTGTACCGCTTTCCCCCATCCAGCCGGTGCCGGCGGCAGATTAGGCCGCCAACGCCGTCTCGGCCAGCCGCACCCAATAGCTCACGCCATGCGCGATCGCCTCGTCATTGAAGTCGTAGGCCGGGTGATGGAGGGTGGCGCTATCGCCGTTGCCGATGAAGATGAAGGCGCCGGGGCGTGCCTCCAGCATGTAGGAAAAGTCCTCGCCGCCCATGATCGGCTGCATGTCGCGGCGGACTCCGCCCTGGCCGGCGATCTCCTCGGCCACGCCGGCAGCGAAATCCGTCTCCTGCGGATGGTTGAAAGTCACCGGGTAGTTGGTGTCATAGTCGACGGTGACGTTCGCCCCCATTGCCGCGCCGATGCCTGCGCAGATCTCATGGATGCGCTCGCGCGCCCTTGCCGCGACTTCCTTCCTCAGCGTGCGCACCGTGCCGGCGAGTTCGACCGTATCGGGAATGATGTTGTAGGCGCTGCCGCCGTTGAACTTCGTCACCGACACCACCACCGAATCGATCGGGTCGATGGTGCGGGCTGTAATCGTCTGCAGGGCGCCGACGATCTGGCTGCCGGTCACGATCGGATCGACGCCGAGATGCGGCATGGCCGCATGGCCGCCCTTGCCCTTCACCGTGATGGTGAATTCGGCCGTCGCGGCCAGGATCGGCCCGGGCCGGATGGCGAACTGACCGACCGGCAGGGTCGGCATGTTGTGCATGCCGAACACCTGGCTGATGCCGAAACGGTCCATCATACCGTCCTGCACCATCGCCAGGCCGCCCGCTCCACCTTCCTCGGCCGGCTGGAAGATCACCGCGACCGAACCGGCAAAATTGCGGGTTTCGGCCAGGTATTTTGCCGCGCCCAGAAGCATCGCCGTATGGCCGTCATGGCCGCAGGCATGCATCTTGCCGGGATTGCTCGACGCGTAGGGCCTGCCTGTCGCCTCGGTGATCGGCAGCGCGTCCATGTCTGCGCGCAGGCCGATGGTGGCCCCGTCGCCGAGATTGCCGCGGATGACACCGACGACGCCGGTCCGGCCGATGCCCGGCACCACTTCGTCGCAGCCGAACTCCTTGAGCCTGGCGGATACGAATCCGGCGGTTTCGAACACGTCGTAATTCAGTTCCGGATTCTGGTGCAGCGTGCGGCGCCAGCCGGTGATCTCATCCTGCAATTCGGCGGCTCGGTTCAATATCGGCATATGGATAGGTCTCTCATTGTCCGTGGGCGCGTCAGTCGGCTCTTATCACGCTCAATCGTGATCGTACACGCTTTGCCATCTTGGCGTCACATAGGCTAAATAGCACGCAAGCAATTTCGTGCCGCCGGGAAACGATCCAGCCTTCCCGGGCTTGCGGAGGCAGCGGGGCGCGGGCGGTACAGAACGGAATCAGTCAGAACCATGCGACATTGGATTTTTCCAAAGATATTTCCGGCGGCGTTGACCGCACTGGCCCTGTTGGCGGCCAGCCCGGCCCTGGCCGGTCCGTCGATCCTGTTCGACGTCAAGACGGGGCAGGTGCTGGAGCATGAGGACGCCTTCAAGCGCTGGTATCCGGCCTCGCTGACCAAGCTGATGACCGCCTATGTCACCTTCCGGGCCATCGATGCGGGTGAACTCACCCTGCAGTCGCCCATCAAGGTCACCAAGAATGCGGCCGCCGAACCGCCGAGCAAGATGGGCTACAAGCCCGGATCGGTGATGACGCTCGACAATGCGCTGAAGATGATGCTGATCAAATCGGCCAACGATATCGCGGCCGCGGTCGGCGAGAATGTCGGCGGCACGATGCCTGCCTTCGCGGCGCGCATGAATGCCGAAGCGCGCCGCCTCGGCATGACCGGCAGCCATTTCACCAATGCCAACGGCCTGCACGATCCGGAAAATTACACCACCGCGCGCGACCTTGCCCTGCTGGTGCGAGCGATCCGCGTCGAATACCCGCAATATGCCTCCTATTTTGCCATCGAGGGCCTGCGCGCCGGCAAGGCGAGGATGAGAAGCTACAACCTGCTGGTCGGCCGTTTCGACGGTGCCGACGGCATGAAGACCGGCTTCGTCTGCGCTTCCGGCTACAATCTGATCGGCTCGGCCACACGCAACGGGCGCACGCTGGCGGCGGTGGTTCTCGGCCAGGTCACGCCGCAGGGCCGCGCCGACAAGGCGGCCGACCTGTTGGCCCAGGGCTTCGCCACCTCGACCTCCGGCACACTGACCGTTGCCGGGCTCATTCCCTATGGCGAAGGCCAAACCGTGGCCACGGACATGCGCGAGGCCGCCTGCGGCGCCCAGGCGGCATCCGAGCGCACGCCGATCCGCGACAAGGATGGCAAGCTGCTGCTGAAGTCGTCCCACATCAAGGACATGACGCGCGAGCCGGAACTGGTGACGGTCTCGCTCGGAGGGGCGAGCGGTCCGGTCCCGGCGGCATTCGCGGCGATCGAAGCCGAGAGGAACTACGCCGACGTGCCGATCCCGACCTGGCGCCCCGACATGCCGATACCGGGCTCGCCCCAGCAATCCGCCCAGGGCGACGACGGGCGGATGTAGGGCGCAAGATGGCCACCATGCTTTATCCGATCCCGGTTTCGGTGCTGACCGGATTTCTCGGCGCGGGCAAGACCACGCTGCTCAACCACCTGCTCAAGGACCCGGCCCTTGCCGACACCGCCGTCATCATCAACGAATTCGGCGATGTCGCGATAGACCACCTGCTGGTGGAGAAGGCATCGGACGGCATCATCGAGCTTTCCGACGGCTGCCTGTGCTGCACGGTGCGCGGAGAACTGGTCGATACGCTCGCCGACCTGGTCGACCGCCTGCAAACCGGCCGTATCGAGCGCCTGAAGCGGGTCGTGATCGAGACCACGGGACTGGCCGACCCCGCCCCCGTGCTGCAGTCGATCATGGGCCACCCGGTGCTCGTCCAGGCATTCCGGCTTGACGGCGTCATCACTGCGGTCGATGCCGTCAATGGCGGAGCGACGCTCGATGCCCATGTCGAGGCGGTGAAGCAGGCCGCTGTCGCCGATCGCATCGTTCTCACCAAGGCCGATCTGGCTACCGACGACGCTGGACTGTCGGCGCTGCGCGCACGCCTGCGCCAGATCAACCCGTCCGCCCCCCTGCTCGACACCGGCAGGGACGCCACGGGAGCGTCACTGCTGGAATGCGGCCTCTACGATCCGGCCACCAAGAGCGCCGATGTACGCCGCTGGCTGGGCGAAGAGGCGATGCACGCCGAGCATCATCACCATCACGGCGAGGACCACGACCATCACCATCATGACCATCATCACCACGATCACCGCCACGACGACCGGGTGAAGAGCTTCACGCTGGTCCATGAGGGGCCGGTGCCCTATTCGGCGATCGAGATATTCCTCGACCTGCTGCGCTCCACGCATGGCGAGAAGTTGCTGCGCATGAAGGGCATCATCGAGATCGCCGAGGACCCGGCCAGGCCGCTGGTGGTTCACGGCGTGCAGAAGATCCTGCATCCGCCTGCACGGCTGCCGGCGTGGCCGGACGAATTTCGTGGCACGCGGCTGGTGCTGATCACGCTCGATATGCCGGAAGACTATGTGCGCCGCCTTTTTGCAGCCGTGACCAACCAGCCGTCGGTGGATACGCCCGATCGCGCGGCAGTGGCCGACAATCCGCTGGCGATCGCAGGGATGAAGCTCTGACCGGTCGCATTATGCCTTGATACGGCCATGAAAAAAGGCCCGCATCGTTTCCGATGCGGGCCTTTTTTAGTTGCTGTCAGCAGCCTTACTGCAGCATGAGGCGCTGCTCGTCGCGCTTCTCGGCATAGGTGCTGGCATCATAGGACGGCTGTGCGTCCAGCTGTTCCTTGGTGAAGGTCGTGTAAAGGTACTTGTTGCCGTCCTTGTCGGTCATGAAGGACAGGTTCTCCATACCCACGGCGACCGGCTTTTCACCCACGCCAAGGAAACCGCCAACATCGAGGATGATGGCATCGACCTGGCCGTCCTGCGACATCACGACGTCGCCGATCTCGCCGATATTAGCGTCGTCAGCACCGTAGACGGTCGTTCCGACCAGTTCCTCGGAACTGATTTCGCCGGCCGGGATCTCGGTGAGCTGCGACCTGTCGATCGCCGCAGTCGTCGTGTCGTCGGTGGCGGCAGGCGCCTCGGCCGTGCTATCGGGAGCCGGTTCCGTGGCCGGTGCCTCGGCTGTGCTGTCCGGGGTAGGCGTAGCCGGAGCTTCGGCAGTTGCATCCGGAGCAGGCTCGGCCGGCGCGACCGCGGTGGTTCCATCCGACGGAGCCGTCATAGTACCGTCGTCCGGTGCCATAGCCGTGGAGTCGGTTGCAGGCGCGGTGCCGTCAGCGCTCACATCGGCGGCGGGTGCCGGATCATAGGCGCGGCGGTCGAAATCGGCCTGGGCCTGGAGCTGTTCCTTGGTGGTGTTCACCACCAGCCAGCGATCGCCGTTCTGCTCGGCCCACTCGACCTCACCGTAATTCACGGCGACATTCTTCTCACCAAGGCCAAGGAAGCCGCCAACGCCGATCACCACGGATTCGATCTTGCCGTCAGCGCCGATCACGACGTCATTTACCCTGCCGATATTCTCGGCATCGTCGCCGGTACCGTTATAGACGGTCTCGCCGATGACGTTGCTGGCGAGGTGGCCGTCAGCACGGGCTATGGGCGCCTCGGCCGGAGCTTCCATCGCCGGGGCCGGAGAAGTCGGGGCCGTCGTATCCTGGGCGTAGGCTCCGCCTGCCAGGAGGACGGCAATGCCAGTCGTGGCCAAAAGGTTGCGGATCATGATAGTCTCTCCTCTGCGTGAACTCGTTTGCGCTGCCGCGCCTGGCTGAACCGTCGCAAGGGAAGCCGGCGCGGCCCCTACACACCCACAACGCCTGCCATTCGCTTCTAGTTCCGAAATTTTGCGGCAATGCGCTTTAAGGTTGCGCTGGACACGGCCAGCATTCAGGCGGCGCCTGCCGCCGCGAGCTGCCCGGTATGCATTCTTTGAAAGAAGTAGCACTTGTCATTGCGGGCGCCGTCGAAGCGGCTCGTCAATCCGCCTGGGTGGATGCGGGCTGGTCCCCGCTGGTGCCGGCGTCGATGGTCTCGCCATAGAATTCGACGCCCAACCACACGACACCTGCCAGGATCAAGCCGCAGACGAGGACCAGCAGGACCTGCCAGCCACGCCGGCCCTGCCGTGCCTTTTCGGTTGGAATTGTCTTGGGCAATGTGACCTCCACGATGGTTGTGAAGGTCAATGCGTGGCCCCAGCCATGGTTCCCCGGTTCCACCGCCCAGCCGCAGGCCCGATCATATCGCGTATCAATCCTCGCCCAGCGGGTTCTCGGGCGGCCGCTTCGGGCGGTTTTCGCGGTAGATGGCATAGGCAAGCGCGGCGATCGCCGGCGCCGCCAAGGTGCCCAGCCCCGCCTTGCCGCGCAAGAGCGTCGGCAGGACGGCCAGGGCGGAGGCAACGGCGATGGTGGTCATATCGCTGTTCCTGCGCTGGGCCGCCCGTCTTGCCTGCGAGCCAGTCGTGATCTTGTGGACCACAAGGACGATTGCGCCGATGACCAGGAAGCCGACACCGAACGCCAGCGCGGCTTCGATCGCGCCGTAGCGTCGGGCCATCCAGATATAGAGCGCAGCCAGAAGGAAGCCGGCACCGCACAGAAAGGCGATACCGGCCAGTGCATAGGCTATGGCTGCGCCGCGGGCGCGACGCAGGGCGAGCAGCGTTTCGCCGGACGCGAAACTTGCAATCAGCGATGCCAGCATATGGCGGCCCCCTCAACGAATGGAAATGTCAGCGACGTGACAGCAGGGCAAGCAGGTAGCCGATGCCGGCCGCCACAGCCAACGAAGTGATCGGCTTTTCCCGGACGGTGGCGAGAACCTGCTCCTCCACGTCGCGGGCATTGCTGCGCAGGCCCTCGATCGCCGCCTCGCCTTGCGCCCGAAGCTGGTCGACGCCCTCCCGGGCGGCGCGCCGCGCAGTGCTGTAGGAATGTTCGCCGGTCGTCGCCAGTTGCTCGGTCAACTTGGCGATATCGGCGCGCAATTGGCGGATATCGGCCTCCAAATCCGGGTTTGCGCCATTGCCGCCCGTTTGGTTGACCGACCTGGCACCCTTGCCTGCTGCTACCATGTTCAACTCCTGTGTTGGTGTGGATCTCAAACGTGCAATCTGCGGTGAAGTTCCCCGGGGCTTCCTCTCAGACCAGCGGGCGAAGCACCTCTCCCAGCCCTTCCCAACGCGCCAGTTCCATCAGCCCTTCTATATCGATGATCTCGCAGCCGCCGTCGCGCCACAAGACCAGCTTGCGATTCATCAGCTTGCGAATGGTCTTGTTGGTGTGCACGAGCGAAAGGCCAAGCGTATCGGCAACATGCTGCTGGGTGATCGGCAAGGTGAGTTTCTGGCCTCCGTTGAGACCGACCGACTTTGCGCGGCTGCCGAGGAATGCGACCAGGTAGGCAGCGCGTTCCAGCGCGCTGCGCCGGCCAACGCTGAGCAGGTTCTCGTCGAGCATCTGCTCCTCGCGCGCCGCGATCCAGGTGATGTCGTAACCAAGGCCGGGATGGTTGCGGTAGAGCTCGTTCAGCTCCTCGCGCTGGAAGACGCACAGCATCATCGACGACAGCGCCTCGACCGAATGCTGCATTTCTCCCATCACACTGCCCTGCAGACCGATCAGGTCTCCGGGCATGACGTAGTTGAGGATTTGCCGGCGGCCATCCGACATCAGCTTGTAGCGGAACCCCCAGCCTGTGAGCACGGTATAGAGATGCGCGCTGTGGCTGCCTTCCACCAGCACGGTGGCCCCCTTGTCGACCGTCAACTCGCCCTTCTTGAACTGGCTGACGAAAGCGAGTTCCTTCGGCTCGAATTCGCGGAATATCTTCAGCGGCCGCAGCGGGCACTTCTCGCATGGATACCGCCGCGCCGAAACAGGACGCTCAGATTGTGCTACCAAATGCAGTCCCCCGGATTGTTGTGAATTCCCAACGCATTACGGGTGGCAAGGTTCCGTTTCCGTTCGCCTTTTACATGTCTTTTTTAAATGACAGGAAATCCATTTGCCGCCATGAATACGCGCTTTCAGTCAGGTGGATTTCAGTGCCCAATATACTTTCCGACATGCGCATCCTGGTATTGGAAGACGAATTCCTCATCGCCATGGATGTCGAGCAACTCTGCCGGGACAATGGGGCTGCCGATGTGATCATCGCGCAGGACCTCGCCGCGTTCGATGCCGAAGAGCTGCAGCTGGACTTCGATGCCGCAATTCTCGACATCATGCTTGGCGGCATCTCCACCCTGCCTTTCGCCCACAAGCTTCGGGAGCGGGGCATCCCGTTCGTCTTCGCGTCGGGCTACACGGACCTGGAAGAAATCCTCGCGGCCTTTCCGGGCGTCGCCCTTATCGACAAACCCTATTCAGGGGATGATCTGATCCAAGCAGTGGCGGCGGCATCAGGGCGCCTGACGCCTTCAGGCAGCGTTTGAGCCCATCACCTGCGCCGAAATCGAATCGGGGCCATAGTCGGCTTCGCCGGAAATCTTCAGGATTTCCTGCAGGCGGGTGCGCGCGCGGCTGACGCGGCTCTTGATCGTGCCGACGGCGCAGCCGCAGATTTCCGCTGCCTCCTCGTAGGAGAAACCGGAAGCCCCGATCAGGATGATGGCTTCGCGCTGGTCCTCCGGAAGCTGCTCCAGCGCACCGCGAAAATCCTTCAGGTCGAGCGAGCCATGCTGGCTGGGATGGACCGCTAGGCGCTCGGTCATCACCCCGTCGCTGTCCTGCACCTCGCGGCCGCGCTTGCGCATCTGCGAATAGAATTCATTGCGCAGGATGGTGAACAGCCAGGCCTTCAGATTGGTGCCCATCTGGAAGCTCTCATGCTTGTCCCACGCCTTGACGAGAGTTTCCTGGACGAGGTCGTCCGCCTTGTCGGCATTTTGCGTGAGCGAAACGGCAAAGGCACGCAGATTGGGGATCGTGCTGAGCAGATCCTGCTTGAACTCCGGTGAAACCGCCATGCGGATCAGCCTTTCTTCTGGGCAGGTTCGGTCTGTTCAAGCTGTCTCAGCAGCTGGGCGAACCGGTCCGGAATCTCCTCCGACACCAAACCGTCATAATATTGCTTCAGCTTTCGTCCGATTTCCGAATTCGGCCCGAGAAACTCGGCCGACCCTTTGCGGCGTCGATCTGCTTTCTCGCCTTCGGGTTTTGGTTTCGTCATTCCTAGGTTCGTCCTGCTTTTTCAGGCTGCCAATCAAGTTCCCGTTAAAACAAGGCGAACGAAATCGACATCTGGTTGACCCAAATTCCCCCGACAACGCCGGGAACCCAATTTAGTTCCGATAGCATGGAACTTTTTCATGAAAGGCTCGTTGAGAGGCCAAGCGTTTCAACTTAAATCTGTTCTGATGCTATCTGAGGGAACCAGCATATCATGAGTCTGTCAGCAACCATTGCTCCCCATCTACCTTTTCTGCGTCGTTTTTCCCGTGCGGTTTCGGGTTCCCAGCAAAGCGGCGACGCATTGGTGGCCGCCATGCTCGAGGCGATCATTGCCGATGTCAGTATTTTCCCCCAAGCATCCAGCGAACGCATAGCACTCTACAAGGTGTTTGCGCGGCTCTTTACCTCCGTTGCCATCCGCGTTCCACAGGAGGAGGCAGGCTCGGCCTGGGAGCAGCGGGCGGCCGCCAATCTGGGTGCCCTTTCGCCTCAGTCGCGCCAGGCTTTCCTTCTGGTCGCGGTGGAAGGCTTCACGCATGAAGAGGCCGCCGAGATCCTCGGCGTGAGCGAGGAGGATTTCAACGACTTGCTGGCACAGGCCAGCAGCGAGATTTCGCACCAGGTGGCGACCGACGTGCTGATCATCGAGGATGAGCCGCTGATTGCCATGGACATCGAGGAAATGGTCGAAAGCCTCGGCCACCGCGTGGTCGGCACTGCACGGACACATGCCGAGGCAACTGCGCTGTTCAGCAAGACGCATCCGAAGATGGTGCTGGCCGACATCCAGCTTGCCGATGGCAGCTCGGGCATCGACGCCGTCAACGAAATCCTCTCGTCGACCGCGGTGCCGGTGATCTTCATCACCGCCTTCCCCGAGCGCCTGCTGACGGGTGAGCGTCCGGAGCCCGCCTTCCTCGTCACCAAGCCGTTCAATCCGGACATGGTGAAGGCGCTGATAAGCCAGGCATTGTTCTTCGATCGGCAGGCGAAGGCTGCCGCCTAAGCCATCACAGTAACCGCGAAAGCCGTCTTGAAGGTCGCCCATAGTCTGGCGGCCTTTTCTTTTGCAACGGCGAGGACGCCGGGAACAAACAGCACGGCTTCGCGTTTTCTCATCATCAAAGTTTCAGGAGATTGATCATGCTTTACTGGGCTCTTGTATTCCTTGTCGTTGCCATCATCGCCGGCGCTCTTGGCTTCGGCGGTATTGCCGGCACTTCGGCTGGCATCGCGCAGATTCTGTTCTTCATCTTCCTGGCGTTCCTGGTGATCTCCCTGATTGCCGGCCTGTTCCGGAGAGCATGAATCCGTTTCGCGTGCAGGAAGCCGTCCCCCTCAAACGGCTTTCGCATGACCGCCGGGCGGGGCCGAAAGGCGCTGTCCGGCGGTACGGTTTGGAAGGGTGGATATTAGGATAAGTCGCCCAAAATAGGTGTGCAGGTATCGCGAAAGCAGGGGCGATGAACGACTCCAGAGGCAAAAAGCGCGGTGGAGGAAATGGCGAACGGGCGGCAGAGAAGAACCGCGGCCGCAGCCTTCTTCATGCCCTGCGCAATACCGGGATTACAGTCCTTTAC
>JBARWP010000433.1:0-22504 GCA_049646905.1 Pseudaminobacter sp.
TTGCTCCATCTGTGACTGACGCGCGAGGCCGGCTGACTGAGCACGGTATCCGGCAGCTTGCGAGGCGCCACTGACAATCGAGCCGACAGCGCCAACGATACCGCCAATAACGGGAAGACACATTTTATCAGGGCTCCCCTTCGACTTGCAGGACGATGGATCGGATCAGGGCTGGAAGCGGAGCGCTCGTCTCCATCACGATCTGTCCGTTTGCTTCCCATGAACTATCGTAATCGCAGCGCTTGAATCCGCTTTGCAGATCAATAGCATTGCCGAACAGGTTGCCACCATCCTTTAGGATTTGCTCTGGAAGCTCCGGTGTCCATGTATCCGTGCCGAGATAGCCGACCTTCAGCGCTCCAGTGTGCAGCACATCGACATGAGAGCCGATGACATTCCGGCGACGTCCAAACAGAACTCCATCCTGCTGTGGCCCCATGTAAGGAAGGGTCACGGCACGGCTGGTGTATTCAAGCCCAACATGGATTGTTGCAGCGGCATAAGGCAAAGTGATCTGCCCCGCGCTGACAACCAAGCTCTCGACAACGCCACCATCGGCCAGGACAAGGACTTCCTCGCCCTCCAGATGAGAAAGGCCGGTCACGGTGGAAATAAGCCGCGTAGCAGTTCCGGTGGCAGTGTGCGTCATGCCGGCGTACTGCGTCGTATCGACGGGCACGCCGTCTTTCAGGATTTTGAACGTGTCAGTCGTCACGCTGCCGATGGTGTAAGTGCCATCCATGCGGCCAACTTCATTGCCGGCCCCGTCAACGATGATCACGCCAGACAGACTTACCGTTGCACCATTTGACCAACCGTGTGCCGCCACGGTCATGACGCATTCGGCGGCAAACGTCATGCTCGTTACCGGCTTGGCTGCTTCAATCAGGCTGAGCCCGCAATCGACAAAGAAAGCGTCATTGATCCCATCAACATCGCCGTCGAATGGACGCTCCATCACCTCGATATAGCGCTTTAAGCCGCCATTGATGGTGCGCCGAACCGTGAGATAGACATCATCGAACCCATCTTCGATGCCAGGAATGACGGCAACGTTCTCCACCACGCCGCCAACATCGTGTCGGGCAAAGCCAAGCTGCTGCTGTTCACGATCATAGGTGATCGCGGTCAAAAGCCCGTCATTCGTGACGACATAGATCGTCGGGTCCGGTTTCTCGGCAAAAGCCCAATCCCGCACACCGGATTTCAGCATGTGCTCGGCAAGAACCGTCAATTCCGGTGCGACGTAGCGGTTTTGCTCACCAAGGACCAATTCGCGGATCTTGGTTCCGCCCTGCCCCACATAAAGCGTCACACCACCGATTGAGATGGGTTGCAGATATTCGGCGCCGGAAGTAGGCCCCTTGCGTTGGGTCAGGTTCGCGGCCGAAAATGACTGCGTGATATCGGAAGGCCCGATAGACCTGATCTGCCCTGCCGACCCGGTGACGATATCCTCATCATCGGCCAGCCAGAGGATTTCGTTCATGTTGGATGACAGCAGCGTGATCTTGATCCCGTCTGTCGTCAGAACCGGATCACTGATGCCGTATTGCTCGAAATCGCCCTGCTTTGAGCCAAAGACCGTTACCGGCTCGGTATTGGTCCGTGCCCACATCAGGCGCTCGTCATAGAGCGCAACAGCAGCGGGAAACCCGCTCGACGCCGAGAACGCGCCCAACTGCCAGCGGGCAATGCGTGATGTGTCAGGCAGCGCGTGACCAAACATGCGCACCGATACGACGGTGGCGGAAGACCGGGAAACAATTGTTGCCCAGCGCCACCGACCATCTGACCCCATGAGCCTGATCGACCGCCCTACATCGCTGGCGAGGAACCCGGACCCGGCATTGATCCCGGCTGTAGAGGACGCGGTCAGGGTGAATGCCGTCGCCGTATCGCCTGCCTCATTGAAGCCGATCTCAGAAATACGGGATTCTTCGGAACCGTCCTGACCGACCGCGTTCCATTTGAATTTATAGGCCCGGTAGGAATTCTTGTTGGTGAATTCGTAATAGCGGGTTTGGCTCTGCTGCCAGCCGGATTCGGCGTCGCGCGTGTCCAGCGTTACCCACGTTGAGCCATCAAAGCCCTCGACAGTCCATGAAATGGGCGCGTCTTCCGGGAAGTTTGGGGCGCTCGTCACCCAATAGCTGTCGCAAACCTTCTCGGTGCTGCCGGGGAACTCGTATGCAACCTCGCCAGACGTACCGGCCGGCACCCAGGGACTGTTCTTGTTCAGGTCGAACACCTTAAAGGCATTCGCATCGACGGGGCTGGATGTGACAGTCCCTGACGGGGCCGTATTGCTAGTCATATCCGGCGTGATCGACCCGCGACCGGACGGCTTAAGTGTTGTTCCCTCGGTCTTTTCAGGAAGATAGGGCCCATTCTTGAACACCGCTTCCGCAAGGGCCCAACTCGTATCGCCTGATCTCGTCAACTTGCGCGGCGAATAGCTCTTGTGTGCGAAATAAGCCACGTCATTGAACTGCGTGTAGCTCACGCGATTGACGGCTGCGGCGCTCCACGGATGGGAAATGGCATAAGGCGATGCCCCGCTGAAAAGCAGGCCACGCAGCGCCAGAAAGCGCATGTTGCCACCGCCATTGATCTCCAGCACATAGGATTGAGCCTCGGAGAACTTGAACGGCAGCAGACGGCTATTGCTGCTCATGACCGCCGTCTCAGCAATGAAACGGGTGCCTGACCGCCTGCGCAGCCCACCATGCGTCAGAACATGGAAGTTGCGGCAATAGGCCAGCGATTGCCGCCAGCTATCAATGTCCACACGCGAGGCAAGGAGCGGGCTTATCTCACCGCGATTGAACGTGGAGATGAGCGGATACAGGCTGGACATCAGTTAAAGCCAGCCCCAACGCTTCCGGGCCACAATATCTGTTACGTGAGCGGCGCAAATATCGAACATACTAGCGATCTCCTGCCGTCCCATAATTTTTGACAGCGAGCGAATTTGAAGCACATCATCTGCCGACAGTTTGGCGTTGCCGTGCCTCTCCCCTCTCGGAGATGAGCCATGTTCCACCATTTCTTTCATGTTCTCTGAGTGCGTCCGCCATCTGAGATGATTTGGATTGACGCAGCCGTTGCGGCCATTCCCGCAGGAGTGTGCCGCCTCATGTAAACTCGTCGGCGCGGGGCCGTGGGTAGCTTCGCACACCAAGCGATGTACGCGCTGGGCTCGACCGGCAACCCGCAACTCGCCATATCCATAGATGGTTCGACTGAACGGCCAGATCAGGCATGCGTCACCATCGTAGGTCAGTACATGCCGCCGAAAGTAATCTTGCGCATCTCCATTCCCTGGGCGTTTTCGTGTCGCTATATCACCATTCCGCGACCACCGACGGTAGTGCATACCGCACCAACCGCGAGCCAGCACAGGCTTGCCGCACCCATCAATCGAGCATATACGGGAATTAGCCATTACAGCCTCCGTGAAAGGTTGTTTCGGTCAGGGCTGAGGCGGTGTTACCAGCACCAAATCAGCCCGATTTTTATAACACAATCTCAATGAATCCAAAAGCTTATCTGGAGTTCACCCACTCATTGTCTGCTGCTCTGGGTGTAGTCCCCTGAGTGGCATCGCTGAGCCAGGCTTTTTCCATGGCCTCGCGGTACATGTTCGCGGCAATCTGAGCGAAATTCGTCTTGCCGGTCAGCCAGTGGGCCGAGCCCATGGCGAGACGGGCAGAAAGCGCCATCTGGAACGTCGCGGGATACTTGTCGTAGGCCTCATGCCGATAGACATAACGGACCTTGAGCGGCCCGCAGGCATTGGTGAGGATTTGGCCATCCTCAACCTCGAACGGGATTGGATAGCCCTCGCTGTCGCCACTGGTGGTCAGCGGAATGACGCGAATGCAATCTGGGGGGAGAGTGAATGCGTATGACCAGCCGAATGCAGGAGCCGGAGAGGCTTCAGGAAGGGAGGCGCGCTTGAGGGCAAAGTTCCACTCGGTTTCTTCCAGCAACGCATCGCGCGTCACGAAGAAATTGCGCTTCATCATCTGCGCGATAGGCCGATTGTCGTTCATCGACGTGATCGGCGCTTCCTTGAGGATATCAAGGGCGCGGTTGATGAGGTCGGTTTCCGTGGTCATCAGGACACCGTGATCGTGAAGGCGGGAAGATCGGCAGAGTTACCGACAGCATCAGTGGCCCGGATGACAATGCCGGCGTAGGTTCCGGCCTGTGTGGGCGTGCCAGAGACAGCGCCCGTAGCGGCATCGAGAGAAATACCGTCAGGAAGCGCGCCAGCAGACACGGAATAGCGGTATTCGTCGCCCTGACCGCCCGCAGCCGTCACGGTAAAGCCGGCATAGGCCACACCCACGGTCGCAGTGGTCACCGGGGTGCCGCTGATCGAAAGGGAATTGGCCGTGCGCTGGCGACGCTTACGCGCCAGATACCATGCGGCTTGCGGGACGATGATCATTCAGCCACCGGGCGCAGATCCTTGCGGGTGCGCTTGCCATCAGGCCGCTTTTCCGCAAGCGTTTCGACCACGGCAACCTTGGCAGCCTCGCCGGCCTTTTCGTTCAGGTCGCGATTGGCCCGGTTGCTCGCCCACTGCTCCTGATTGAGCTCGTGGAGCGTCTTTTCACGCGTCTCACTCATTTCAGCGCATCCAGGATTGCGTTGATCTTGGCATTTAGCGAGGCTATGGCGTTCTTCGTAGCCACGGCATCAGCCTGCGCATACGACTCGCCTGCGGTGATTGCCGCGAGCGTGCCGGAAGCCGTGCCGCCTGAACTGTCGGTGAGTTTGGTGATCGCCGCTGCCTCGGATCGGGACAGCGAACGGGGAAGCCCCTTGCTCATGGCATTGTCCTTTCAAATAGAGAAAAACCGGGCCGAAGCCCGGTAGAGGATCAGACGTCTTCGACCAGAACGCCGGTGTACGTCCCGCTATCTTCCGTAGCGAGGCCGGCAGTCACAAGGCTGTCCAGCGCCAGCTTGGCGCGGCGTTCGGTCAAGCCGGCCACGCCAGACGCAACCTGGGTGGCCGTGGAGCCACCCTCAGCCGCGAGGAACAGCGTAATCGAACCAGCCGTATTCATTGCCGCCTGGAAATCGGCAGCAGACAGTACACCGCGACGGGTGTTGTTTTCATCGTACCAAAGGGTCATGACATTTCCTTTTTCTGAAAGCGGAAGGGGCGAGTTTCCACGCCCCGTCCGTGTCAGCCGTTGGTGATCAGATAGGCGATGTTGATCTGCTTGCGCTCCGGGTAGACGCGGTCCCAATTGGTCGCGGTAGCCAACTCGGCGTTGGTCGGGAACTCGCCGGCAACGCTGGCATCGGTCCATTTGATCCCGTAGGGGTGGAGCACGAACTGGCGGCGGCTGTAGAGGATATCGCCACCGGCGCCGTAGCCCTGATCAGGCTTTGCTTCCGTCTCGATGTTCGGAGACGGCGAGGTCGGAGCCTCGTTCCAGCAGACCGAACCACGGCCCAGCAGATAGGTCACGTACTTGGTGCGATACGTGCCGGCGAGCGTCTTCACGCCATCGTCCTTGATGACACGATAACCGAGATAGCTCGGGAACCGCACCTTGCCCTCGGAGTCGGGGATGAAGTCGATCAGGTTCTGCTTTGCCAGGTTGTTATAGACGATCGAATGCATGATCAGCGTATCCACGCCGTCAGAGGCATCGCCCATCGTCTGCGCCGTATCCAGGATCGCCTCAGCTGAAATTCGCTCAGCCGGGGTAATGGTGGAGTTGGCGTCCGTGCCGATGGAAAACACCATGTCGCTGGAGTCATTGGCAACGTTGTCCAGATAGACGCCATGGAGCGAGGCGACCATAATGCGCTGGAACTGGCGCACCCAATAGTCGGATACCAGTTCGGCAATCCGCTTCATGGGATCGTCACCGGCCAGAACGGCCGAAAGGCGCATGGAAGACCACGACTGAGCGCGGAACTGCCTCGCGGCAACGTCCTTGCTGGCAGAGATGTTCTGCGGCGTGATCAGGTGCGACGGGTCATCATCGACAACCAGCGCTTCGGTGTTGTCCAGGTCCTTCCAGAACGGCACATTCGCAGTGCGACCGCCGCCGGCAAGGAACTTCGACATGTTGGCATCATTGACGAGAATGCCAGACTGGAAAATCTGGGACTTCTCTTTGGTGCGCTTCACCATATAGGGGAAGAACACCTCAGGGACGATAATGTCCGTAAGGCGAGTGGTAGCCATTTCTTTAACCTTTCATGGAATGGCTGCTACGGCTTAGGAAAGCCCGTAGTCGGCAACCTTCTTGCCGGCCGCACGGATGAGAGCCGCAGCCTTGCGCGGGTCGGAGCGAATGAGTTCGCCCTGCTTCGTCAGGTTGAAATTGCTGCCATCGGAGAACGGATTGGCGAGGACACCATTGGCATTCGTAGCCATGGAGTCTTCCGCGTAGAGTTCCTTGCCGATCTTCGCCATAGCCTTGGCAATCGCCGGATGACGGATCGCTCCATCAGCCGACAGCGCCCCACCCTCAACCAAGGCATCTTTCAGCCCGAGATGGGAAATGGCACGGCTCGCCAGTTCGATGTTCTGCTTGTAGGTCGAAGTGTCGGGATCGCCCCATTCCTGCACAATCTGGCGGTGCGCATCGCTTTCACGCTTTGCGGCCTGTTCCTTCATGGCAGTGAGTTGCGCGGCCTGGTGGCCAACGAACTTGTCATGGAGCGCCTGGGCCTGCTTCGGGGTCAAACCCGCCTCATGCGCCCAAGTGCGGTACTCTACAGCGCTCGTCTCGTCATACGGGAAGTCTTGCGGGACCAGTTCGGTATTGAGCTTGAGCTCGTACCCGTCCGGCTTATCCGGTCTTCCCAGCTTCTGATAGAACGCATTCCAATCGTCTGCCGTGGCATTTTCACCGGGGAGACGCAGGGCCTTGCTCGCGTGGGTTTCCAGTTCGCGATACGAACGGATCGCATCGTCTGGAGTGGCCCACTGCTTCGCTTCGACAAGAGCGCGGTTTTCTTCAGCCTGAAGGCCAGCCGCCCATGTCTTGCCATCGCCGGGTGACCCTGGGTCGGTGATGGCAGTCGTTGCAGGCGCGGTTGTTCCCGTTGCCGGAAGCCCATTCGCTTCAACAGTCATTAAATCAGTCCTTCTTCACTGTCGGCTATGGCTTCGCGCCGTGCCGCTTCCTCCAAAGCCTTCAGCCGGTCGTCCGGCAGACTCAGGAATGAGAAAAGCCGCCCGAAGGCGGCCCGTAATCCTTGATCAACGAGAAGGGTTTCAGGCGGCGAGCCTATCGGAGGCACCTTGTAAAACCCGCAGAAATTGGCCAGATCAGCCAAGACAATCTCGACACTCTCATCCTTGCGGAGAAAGACGTCCCGATAGGCCCTGGTGAGCTTGTCCTGTGCGGCCGAACCACGTTTCCTGTTTGGTTTCTGGCTTGCCGTGGAGCGCCAACTCATGCGGCAACCTTATTCGCGTCCACAGCAGCCTTAATGGCAGGCGTGGCCTTGCCAGCAGCCCCGGCAAGCATGTCAGTGACCTGTGCCGCTGCTGCCGCTTCCTGCTGCTGCGCCCTTGCAGCGCGGCGCTCGGCAACCTCTGCATCGGTGCGGAACATCTTGCGAGGCGCGCCCTTGATTTCGCGGGCAATCTCCAGCGTTTCGTCGTGATCGATCCGGTCGAGCACATCAGCCGCCACGTTTGGATCGTACTGCGCGAACATGCCTGCAAGTCCCATGACGCTCTCGACACCCTGCAGTTCCTGCATGCGGCGAAGACGTGCGAGCGGTCCAGTGGAGCGGACGCCAACATTCTTGCCATCAGCAGAGAACGGAGGAACCAGAGGCGAGCCATCATTGAACGCACCCTTGCGTCCGACGATATCCAGTTCACGCTCGGTGCATTTGGAATGCGCAGCCTCGATCTTGGCCCCAGCAGGCCCAAGCAATTCGCCCTTTTCGTTGGCCCGTATAATGGCCTCGGTTGCGGTCATCTGCGGGTTTTGCACCAGCGTCTGAAACAGATCGACATAGGTGCTGCGGCGGATGCCCTGCCGCTTCAATTCCATCAGGTTTTCAGCAAATGTCGGGTTCTGATTGGTGATGATCGGCTGCGCTTTCTGCCGGCCCTGATCATCAATATATCCTGGATTGACTGCACCCGGGTTTAAATTCAATCTTTGGTTGTACAGCCCTGCCATCGTGGCAAGTGGCGGCTTCACCATCTGCTGTGCAGCCTGGAGCGCTGATTTGCTCATGGCCTGCAACATCTTCACATCACCCAAGATCGACATGATCGGGGATTGCCCATAGGGCGAGTTATCGACCTGATCCCACCACATGACCTGATATGGGAAGGTGAAGAAGCCTGAATCTCTGATCAGATGGCGGGTTTCAACCTCTGCCCAGAACGACGCAAACGCCATGCCGGCGCGCTTGGTCTTGAAGTCTCCCGCTTCCTCACGCGGCAGCACCGCATGCATGAACGTGAACGTCTCCTGCGAGCGCTTCACATCGTTGGCAGCATCACGCACCTTCTGGCTGATGTTTTCCGCGCCGAAGTAGGCAGCGGCGCCAGATGCCGTCATTTCTGTAAGACGGACGCAGCGGTCAACATCGTCGTAGGCATCGATGCCAAGATACGCCTCGATTACCGGAACAAAGCGATAGAAGAACGGCACGGTAACCGGGTCGATGCCCTTTCGGCCAAGGTTTTCCTCGGAGTAGAGGATGCCCGTCCCCAACGTGACAGCCGAACGAATGGACTTCTGGTTTGCCAGTACAAAATTGCACCGCGCATCGTATCTGACCGAGAAATGGTAGTTGCGAACCTTGTCCAGCCATTCTTCCTCAAGATCGGTCGGGTCAGGCGCAAACGGGCCATCGAGGATGAAGTCCTGCCATTTCTGCGAGCGGGGCGATACCGTGCTTTCCACGCCACCAGCAAGGCGCTCGGAGGCCCACACGGCTTCACCGTCATAAAGTTCCTTCGACCGACGGGCTGCAGCCGGTTCACGCGCAGTACCGGTCAGCGATGAAATCGTTGATGCACCGGAGAAATCATAGCGATGCGAGGCGTAGGGCATCGCGAGATTGACGCAATCCAGCCACGCATCCTCCCACTGTGCCCGCTCATAGGCGAGCCGGGACTGGAGTTGCAGCAGATCGTCAACAATCCCCATCAGAAGCCGCCTAGCTTGGTGCGCTTCACGTCTTCGCCAAAGCTGGATACACCCAGCGGCGACGTGATGATTGTCGCCTCACGGCCTGCCTGCTGCTCACTGGCAGCGGCTTCATTGGCGCGGCGGCGCTTGGCGTCCTCGGCTTCTTTTGAAGGAACGGGAGGCGCAGAGGCCTGCTTAGGCGGCTTTGGAAAGCACATGGTCAGCCTCCAATCAGGATAGAGAGGCCCGCCAGAACAGCCGGGACAATGGCAACGATGAACATAGTGGCAGCGAGGCCACCACGAACATGGCCGGCGATCTGGAAGGCGGTCACGACCTGCGAAACGTAGGCCAAGCCAGCGGCGAGGACTGCCAGGCTGCATGCCCAATCGTTGCCGTGCGCCATGCCGAAGGCAAACACACCGACGAGGTACAGCGCGCCGTAGAGATACGCGCCCATCGCCGTGATTTTCATGTCATCATCCATGGGGCTAATGCCTTTTCCGTCTTGATCCAAATATGCTTGCCGTCTGCGGATGGTGCGACTTGGACAATGCGTTCTTCCCAGCGATTGCCGTGCAACAACTGCCATGGCCCTTCGATGCGCTCGTAGCCGGCCTTCTCCATCGCGCGCGCTTCACGCCGGCTCGCAAGAATGGCCCTGCTCAATGATGTCAGCTTCATCCCAATCCTCTTTCAGGAACGCCCAAAGCTCGAACGTCTCGCCGTTCACGCCGTACTGAGGCATTTCGGCTTCAAACCGTGCAGGGAGCGCCTTGAGCCAGCGATGGGCAATGTCGTGGCCCTGCAGGCTGCGGACCTCAACGCGCGTCACACCCTCGCCAATGAGGCGAGACGGCCATTCCTGTTTGCAGAACCTTGTGATGGCCGGGGCGCAGCGCTTGAAGCGTTCAGTTCCCCAGGCCCAAGCTGAACGCATGTGCGGCTGATAGTGGCTCAGATACGATATGCCGAACGCTGCCTGCGGCTGATCATCCAGCCAGGCAGTCCAGCACCAATCCGGCCCAGCCGAATACCACGACAGCATGGCCGCTTCCGTAGCACTCGCCAGAACGGCGGTAGCGAATATCTCACGCCGGTCTTGCTCTCTCAGGTTTGCGGCAACGAAACAGATATCCCGAACGGTGCCAGGGCGGATTTCAATGCGGGAAGCCACTGAATTCCCGGTTGCGCTCGATCACGGTCAACCCAAATAGACGGATTCGCCAATAAGGCTCTCTGCTCGCGAAAAACCGCGTACGCGTCCAGTCGAAGATGCAGAAGCGGAAATGCCAGCGAAATCCATACACCCGCCAACAGTCCATTTGTTTCGAGTTCAGGCGCTCAACATGAGGCCACCGCATTCTGGTTTCGAGCGCGATACGCTGCAATTTCATCACCACGCATCCAGTATGTTTTCATCGGGGGCAACGAACATCGGTTCTGCGAACGAATCCGATTGACCGGGAACCGCGACAGGTTCGGCAAAGGTCATGGAAAGAGCATCCGCCAGATCAGGAGAGCGAAGGCCGCGCTTCTTCATGTCCTCTTTCTTCTCAAGCATGATCCGGTTCGAGGAATCAAAGGTGTAGAGTGGCCCCGTCATTTCGGCCGCAATATCGATATCCCATTCAGCAAGGACGCCACGCGCACCGAGCCAGTCTTTCATCCGGCCCCACATCTCGGCCCGCTTATTGACGTAACGGGCATCGTGGCCGGCCTTTGAGCCGCCATTGACCTCGATCACTCGGAGATTGAGAGTGCGCAGTCGATCGACAACACCACCGCCGACGCCGACGCCATCAACGAAGATCGCATCTGGCTTGCGGGAGTTGGCAACCTCGGTGACAAACCCTGCCAGTTGCTGCGTATCGACCTTTTCCCACTTCATCAGGTCAACGAGAACGTCACCCTCACGAATGGCGAGAACGCTACGGTCATCACCGAAGCGGGCCACATCCAGCCCGAACAGGATGGGCTTGGCACCGCGCCGGAATTTCCGCTCCTGCGCCTGTTTGACCAAATCCCACGAAATGAACTGCTTGTCGGCCTGGCTCTGGTATTCGCCCATCCAGACATGAGCGTATTTGGCTGGGTCGGTCTGCCGGTCCCGCCGCATGTCCTCATCAAGAGAGGCCGGGAACCAAGGATTATCGGAATAATTGGCCCGGACGACTACGGCACCGGCCGGCGCATTGGAGCGCATCAGAACATCAACCGGATCGGTCGGCTGATCAGGGTTCCATGAGAACCATATCTCGGATTCATCCGCGCGAATTGTCGGAATGAGAAGATCAAGGCTCTTTTGCGTGACCGTCTGGGCTTCCTCAACCCATGCGACGTTGAAACCTTCGAGCGACTTGATCGAGGCGGCGTTGTGGTTCTTCAAACCTCGGAAGACAAACAGGCTATCGTTCGGCCCGCGTATCTCGGCGTCGGTGACATCGAAATCAGCCTGGAGGCCGTATTCGCGGATCTTGTCTTCGATCAATTGCTTGACCGAGTCCTTGATCGAGTTCTGCACCTCACGAAGACAAACCGCCCTCACCTGCTTGCGCAGAGATTGCAGCACCAGAAAGCCGCCGAAGAAATGGCTCTTGCCTGATCCGCGCCCGCCCCATGCGCCCTTGTACCGTGCTGGTCTTGTGAGGGGCCGGAAAGCCTCCGGGAACTTAACCCTTCGCAGGTCGAACTGGGTCAACGAACTCAACTTCGAACTTCGGCGTCATGCTGCCGTCGCTGGACGTATGGTCCACGCGCTCAATGAACATGCCGAGATGCTTGGCAATCTTTTCCAAGGCGCTGTTCTTGTCCCAAACCTTGATCTTGTGGATGTGCTCGATCTCAACCCGGCCATCCTCATCTTTTGTGCCGGTGTTGCGAGACACGGTTTCAACCGATGCTACCGACGCGGCAAAGTCATCGGACCATTCACCCGGATGCTTCAGATGCCCGCTATCCGTGAACGCCTCTCGAATGTCGGAAGTGCCGAGCCGGACAAGCTCTTTCAGCACGCGCGCTATGTCGATCTCTGCCCTGTCTGCGCTTTTGGTCAACAATTCGGCCACACGCGCCTCGATGTTCACATTTGTTGACAGCCTGGACGCGGCAGAGCGGCTTTCTTTGTATCCCGCTGACACATACGCATCAGAGGCCGAAAGCCCTTTCGCCAAGCCTTGGGCAAATGCTTCGTGCTTTGCGTTTTTGAGCGCAGCCATCAGTCTGTCGGCCTTCCACGCTCAGCCATTGCGAGCCTCGCTGTACTTGAACAAGAAAAGGCCCGCGTGATGCGAGCCAGTGTGCCAGCACTAGACTGGTCTTGAGGCGCACTAGGCGCGAACGTGAATCAAATGGGCCGCCGGAAGCAGCCCTACCGGCGCAAATCGCCGCACATAATCACTCGTCATTAAATCGGTGATTTGCGCATGAAAGTCAAGCTTTTCGTCAAATACGAAAGAACCGGGCCAGCGAATTGCACAAGATTCGCGTCGCTCCGATCATATGATGCAATCTTTGGTCCTGGATGACGACAAGATCGAGCGCGGCCCAAAGGTTCTCTCGGCTGGCATTCTGCGCTTCCTGAATGGCCTTCCTGCACTCGCCATAGGTCTTGATGGTCCGGTCACACCAGTCCTCATATTCCTCGCTGACCTCGCCCTCCGAGCCACCTGCATGGGGTTCATATTCAGCACCGGGCGCTTTAATGGCGCGGAGATAGGCGCTCCGAAGATCCCGGAACTCAATTGCCGCGTCGTATTGGTCGCCGCTGATGCCATCGCGAGGGCCAATGAGGCTCAGGTAGCCGATAAAGGTGGACGCCTTCTGATCCTTGGCCTGCTCGACCGGAAGGCCTGTATGTCGCGCCCTCGCCTTCAATGCGACCACGTTTGGCTCCCCATGGTCCCTGCCCGACCGTGAGACACGGCCGCTCGGCTCTCTCGCTACATCCATCCTTGGCCTTCCTCGCTTTTGCTTAAGTTTTGCCGCCGCAGTTCTCGCCTTCATGCTGATCCTCGATTCAATTTGCCGTGGCGCCAGTCACATAGATTTTCTCATGCTGAAAGCCGATCTGGCGCAGCATCGGATCTCGGTTCACAAATCCGATGACCGCGCTACGGGACCGGCCGAACTTCGGTGCAATCTGACCTGCGGTGAGCTTTTCCCGCAGAAGCCGTGCGATTTCGGCGCGCTCTGCTGCTGTCCAGTGTCTCATTGCATGGCCTTCCTGCGAGCATAGGCGGCTGTGGCAGCGCGACGCCTCTCCCGGTTTGTCCGGTATCCGGTCAGCATCGGGGCTCCGGTCTGCTCCTGATGGCTCGCAAGGGCAAAGAGGATTCCGGTATGATTGCGCCCGAACCACCTAGCAATTTGCGGGCTGGACAAGTTCGGCTTGGTGGCCTTCACCTGATAGATTGCCGCATTCCGTGCTCTGACGGACTTCTGGTCACGAGCACGGCCGGCAACGGCAAGCGGAGAAGCGCCGTGCCCTATTGCGGTTTCCACGACGATATCGGCCACCCATGAGGGGGCGCCGTAGGATTTCATCAGGCGGCGGGCATCGGCTTCCGTCTCCATGTCTGCCCTACGGCGCTCGGCCTTCAGACGGGCGGCAAGGACGAAATCCGGGTTCATCTGCGCGCGGTAGTATGCGCCCTCAACTTCCTGAAACATTGCGTTACCTCCGAACGGTGGATGGCAGGGGAAGGCCAAGGCGCAAGCAGCGCTCTTGCGTGATCCACCGCAACGCAGTGGCCTCGCTGATGCGATAGCGCTTGGCGATGTCGTGTGTGTCCATGCCCTCCCGAAACAGCCTGTAAGCCGATGCTGCACGGCTGCTGACATTTCCGTCTGCGTTTTCGCGCGGGTCGTATCCCGCATATTGAACAAGATTCATGGTGCTAACCCTGCTTTGCTATTCTGGTTTGGGTGATCTTGGATTCGAACTGGCGCGGCTTTTTCAGCGCATCGAGGCGCTTTTGCCGTTCCGACGTCAGTCCGGTATGGCGCATCGGGATTTGCTTTGGAGCGCCAGCCATCACGTTTTCGACCAAGGCCGAAACACGCTTGCGAACCGCCGGGTCTTGCCTCTCCATCTCGATCAGGTGGCGGCGGTGATCATCTTCGGCACGCTCGACTAGCTTCGATGCTTCAATCCGCAGCGCTGACCGTTCGGACAGGAATGGCACCAGAATTGACCGCGCCCGCTTGGCAAATTCGGCGCATGTCGGCATGAACTGGCCGGTATGGTTCTCGACGCGACCGGCGAGGAAGTCGTTTGCCGCCTCGGAGATTGCCCACTCGGGCAGGTCTTTGCAGGCTTCCCGGTATTCAGCGCCCATTGTGGAATGATCGATGCCTGGCTGCTCACGGAATTGGCGGAACATGCGCACCACCACGTCACCGATTTTCGCCGGCTGGCACGGTTGCAGCATGGCGTCGATGTCGCGGACGCGGCTGGCGATCTCGCTAGCCCTTCGGCGGTAGCGTTCGGGCAATCGGTCGAAGTTGGCTTTGGAAGGAAGATCAGACATCGGTGAATGCCTCCAAGATTTTCAACTCGGATGATTTTTTTTGCGCGCCTGCGCGCCCTGAAAAAGATTTATCTTTTTCTATGGTGGTTATGAATGGATGGCATTGCTCAAGCATCGGTTTAGCATTAGTGTTTTTCTTGTTATTCCAACGACTTGCAGCAGCATCGCTTGCTTTCTGCTTTCTATCGACCGCCAATCGACGTTCTTTCTTGAGCCTTTTTTGAACCCACCTTTTGCTTCGCCCATCGAAGTGCCAGAACGCCATGATGACAGGCTTCATCTTCGCCCAGCGGGCAGGGCTGACCTTCGCTATACCGGCCAAGAAATGGTCATCCTCCGGCAGGGACGATGTGGGAGCTTCCCATGCAGCCATCAGCAAAAGGAGATACGCACCATGTTCTTCTGCCGACAGGTGAAGCGTGTCACGGCGGTAGTCATCGACCCAGAAAGGCATGTATGGAAGCCGGCGCTTAGCCAATTGCCGTCTCCTGATTTCTCGTAATACCTGCCCGCGCCGCCGACGCGCGATATTCGAATGCAGCCTGCTTCAGCACCGCCAGTTCGCGGCGCTTGTGTTCGATTTCGTGATCTGGACGCTTCTTCTTGCCGTCCGAGAAATCAGCCAGCCACGTAGATTTTGAATAGATCATCAGATCCAGTTCATCGGCCATATCGAGGGAGGGGATGCGGTCAGACATGGTCCACATCGATCTCGATCCTGACCGCGCCGCCCGGTCGCGGCTCATCACGCCGAATGGCAATTCGCCACTGACTGTCATCGACGCCGACGACATCGGCTATCCCGTCGAGGTAGCTCTTGATGCTCGAAAGCATTCCATCGGCATCCCTGCGCCGCCTGTCTGGCGGGAAGAAAATGGCCGTGACCTGCAGCGCATCGGCCTTGATCCGGCGCATGCCAGCGGCCTTCGCCCACCAGGCAGCGTCAGAACGTGCTATCTTGGCAGCGCGGGCTTTCTTGGCCCAATGGCAACGGGCATTCGGATGAAGATCACGCGACGGCCACGGCAGTTCCACTGCTTTCGGCTGTGCGCGATATTCGGCTGCGGTGAGGGTGGAGGTCATGCGGCCGCCCATTTAACGACGCTCCGCGTTCTCGACAGCGAGGCGGGCCGCTGCGATTGCATCTTCGAGTTCTGCTGACCCAGTTGGGTTGATAATCCCGAGTTCCAGAAGTCGCTTGAGGGCCTGAGCGAGATTCCGGATCGTTTCGTCCCTCTTGGTTATCAAGCCTTGGAGGTACGGCTCGTTGCTTTCGGTGTCAGACCACATCATGCAGCCGCCTCCTGCGCTTCTATTTCCGCTACAAGCCGCTCGACATGCTCGATCCGACGACCGATCCAGCGCATGACGTTGACGGCCATACTGTTCCCAAGCGCCTTGTAGCGCGGGCCATCTGGCGTCGGCTTGCCGTTGGGCTGAATGTCTGTGAAGTTGTCAGGAAAGCCCTGAAGGCGCTCGCATTCGCGCGGCGTCAGGCGACGGACTGCCCAGCGCTCCTGAATGTAATCGCCGCCTTGATTGCCGCCGACAGGGCCACCAGCCATAAGAGGCTGGGCTACATCAACGGATCTGGCCTTAAAGTCCTTGCCGCTGTTTTGCGGCATGATGGACCAGGCTATGGCCGGAGCGTGAGCGCCAGCTGCGAGCGGATGACATGGATCTCCGGGCTCCGGTCTGCTGTAGTTCGCCTTGCTGGTGATCTGCGTCGTGTCGAACGCGATGGCGCCCACGCCGATGCCAGCGCGACCGCCGTTCGGCGTCAAGATAGCGTTTGCCGTCCCATCCTGCCGGTATTCGAGATTATGGCTGTCGCCACGACCGCGAATGGCGAGGGTGTAGGGGACGTAAGTGTCCAAGTCCGCTGCATGGCTATCGTTCGATTTGGCAAGCAACGTATGGGCAACGAGATTGTCGTCGTCCTCCCGCCGCCTGCCCGCATACCCGCCCTTGCCAGCGCTTTCGGCACCGCGCGTGAGGGTGGCGGCGACATCGCGGGTGGCGATGAAGTTCTCAGTCTCCCAGTCCAGCCGCTGCGCATAGCCCGCTGTGACACAGCGGGCTACTTCGTCGGCGTGTGCTCGTGGCCGCACCATTCGCAGGTCGGCCACCAGGTCTGGCTGTTCGCCTCCCCGCAAGCCTCGCACTGGAACTGCACCAGCGGAGGGGATGAGTCCCCCGTCGCAGTCGAAGTCGGTCCCGAGCCCGCCACCGCCTGTAGGGCGCGCGCTAATTGTGGGGGCAACTCCTTGCCCCGCTTGTCGGCGCGGCGCAGAATCCCAGCGCAGGCTTTCGCGCTCAAGAAGTACCGCTGCGGCACGTCGCCAGTCTCCAAGATATCCGACAACGAACACACGCCTTCGTCTTTGGGGAACTGCGCGGGCAAAGCCGTCCACTCTGACAAACTGAGCGTCAAGCACTCGCCAGGCCGCATGATACCCGCATTCTTCCAGCCCTCGGATAAAGGTTCCAAAGTCCCGTCCGCCGTTGGAAGACAGGACGCCGGGGACGTTCTCCCAAACCAGCCAGCGGGGCTGATAGCGTCGAGCAATGGCAAGATAGGTGAGCATGAGGTTCCCGCGCGGGTCAGCAAGTCCTTGGCGAAGTCCCGCGACCGAGAACGATTGGCAGGGCGTTCCTCCGACAAGAAGGTCAATTGCGTCATCCGGCCAATCCTCGTATTTTGTCATGTCGCCAAGGTTCGGCACGGCTGGGTAATGATGCGCCAGAACGGCAGACGGGAATTTCTCGATCTCGCTGAAATACGCCGGGGACCAGCCGAGCGGATGCCAAGCCATCGTCGCCGCTTCTATTCCGGAGCAAACTGACCCGTACCTCATGCAACCGCTCCTTCCCATCCGCGTTGTCTCGCGTTGGAGTAAGCGTCATGCGTTTTGATAAGCCGGTGACAGTGGCAACAGGCCCGTCTGGGGGCAGATACCAGCGCGTCGATGATCCGGTTAAAGCCGGCGAGGTCCTGCTTGATGCAAAGACCTGGCAGGCTCCGAATACGGCAAAGCACATTGCCGCGCGTAAGGCTGTATTGAAGGCTCTGGAGAATGCGAATGACGCGATGCTTGCCGCCAAGGCGCGTCAGGCATTCGAGCAAGCTGCTATGGAAGCCGGGCTGTTGAGAGAGACGGAGGCAGCGCCGGTAAAGAGGAAGCGGTGAGGTCATTCGGCCGCCTCCATGAACAGATTTGCTTGCGACGGCTGGCGACGTTCGCGCGCCTCGGCAAAATCAGCGGTGACGATCTCGACCGCGACGGAGACACCGTGCCAATCGTTCGCATAGACGGATGTGTCGATCCCGCAATTCGGAGTTAGCTTGATGCCCGTTTGGTCGACAAATCGGCGGTACTTGTCAGACTCCCTGACCTCAAAGCAGGGATGGCCGCTGTAGCAAAACGGCGCCGACATCTGCGGAACAATAAAAACGCCGTAATCAGCGATGCCTGATGCGATGTCGATCACATGATATTCGAAGTCATTGCCAGTATAGCGCGGCGCTTTCGCCTGCCTCGGTGTTGCGCCGAAAGGGGGGTTCCCTATCGCGCAATCGAAGTGTCCAAGATTCGGCAGATCAAAAACGCTGCCGACGACCCATGTCGCTTCTGGCAGCAGCTTCTTGCCAACCTCTACATATTCGGGATTTAGCTCGACACAGACGATCTCCACTGCCTCATGGTGCCAGAGAGCGCGGAGTGAAAGGGCACCGATGCCAGCGCACAGGTCAATAATCCGCGGCCCATATGTCTCAATGCAGAAATCGCGTGCTAGCCCCGGTGGCGTGAAGAATGCGCCGGCAATCGTGTTGATGTGCTTGGCCGACTCCTGCCAGTTCTCCAGCACGAACAACTTATCGTCGTCAGTGAGCACGTCCTTTGCCAGCAAGTCGCAAGCCTGCTGATGCGCCTTAGCTTGGGCCTTGGTGAGTTTTGCCACTATACCCACCACCAGAATGCACCGACCACAGCAGCCCAGAAAACAGCGCAAGCCATTGTGATGCGGAATAGCCAGGGAGAAGGAGAGCGAGTGACAGGCACATGGTCGCGCGCAGGGAGCAGGTAGTAATCATCCCCCCGGTCGTGCTTGGTCTTGATGGCGAGGTCGTATGACCTGCGGCCATCTTCTGCGGGATCGTAGGTCAAGACTGGAATGGTCATTGGTCACCCCTCTTTCTGATCGCTCGCGCGACGGCGAGGCGTTTGGAATTCCGGCAAAATCCAAGCGGCAAAGTCTTTCATTCGCTCGGCCTCGTCCCGGTGCGCAAAGGCTTCATCCGCATGACGGTGCGCAGACCTACGCGCCCGTGCTGCCAGCAAGTGACGCATCCAGAGAGGCAAGCTCCGCATCCAGTCTGGAAAGCCGCTGGCGTAGTTCAATTTGTTCACGTCTGGCCTCTTCGATTTTTGCCCTGCGCAGGGCGACCGCTTCTTCATTGTCGATCCGACGCGCCTTCCCCTCCCAGATGGAGCGGATGCGCCGAAGCGTAATTTCCTTGGCTACAGCTTTGCGAATGGCTGAATAGGCTGCACACTGAGCAGCAATCACGCTGCCGTGTCGCTCGCGCGGGAAGGCTTCCCGGATCAAATCCCTCGCATAAATCGTGTCACTCATTGCACGTCTCTTGTCATACTCTGACAGCACTTTGTCTCTTCCTTCTGTCATGGTCGTTTCCATGAAGAAGGTTGACGAAAGGACTTTTGAACCACTTGGACGGGCCGCTCGTCGGCTTCTGGAAAAACTTGACGAGCGCAGTAGAAAGGCTTCCGGCGGCCTTGGTGAGCCGGAACAAATTCAGCAATCCGACCGGAGCGATTCCTCGCGCTCTACAGTCGGTCAGGAACGCCGCAGTTCTGGCGGCTCCCGAACTCCAATTGCAATGAACGACAATTGCGGGCAGGTTTTTACTCACAAGAGTTGCCGGTTCGACGGGGGGACCATTCCGTCGCGTACCCATACCGCCTGCCCGCCTCCCGGCGCCGACACGGTATCCAGCGATTTGCGAAGCCGGTTTGGAGACGGCTACGGGCGCGGAAGTGAAGAATGAGGTCATGCGGCCACCGCCATGACTGGACCGTAGAAACGCGGGCCTTCGCTATGGCGAGTGTCGAAGCGATACCAGGCGCAATTATCTTTGCCAGTATGCTTACTGCCCTCGATCCATTTGAGCCGCCCCACCGAAACGATATGGCTGCACTGCGGGAGATATGGCGCCGCCTGTTTGGTGTGCGCCCAATCTGCATCGAACAGCAGCCATGTCGGCGCGATGCTCTGAAAATGGCGGATCATTTCATGCAGGATCGGACGCGACCAAGGTGGATTGGTAATAATGGCATCCACAGCAGCGAGGTCTTTAGCGGTGAGTGTCAGAGCATCAAGCGGCGGATCGGTGTCCGCTATATCGCTCGACCAGAGGCACGTCAGACCGGCGTCGTTAAGTTGGCGCTCAAGATGCCCTTCACCTCGACACGGTTCCGCGAAATAGGACAGGCCCTCGATAAACGGCAGCAGTGCCGCAACAGCCCTCGGATCTATCGTCTGATAGGCGTCCATGGGCCGGCGCTTGAAATCACTGCGCTTTCCCATCAGGTTTCTCCTGTAGGGGCGACCGGCGAGGACGGGAGGAGGGAATCCTCGCCGGTCTTTTCAGCATCCGGGGAGGAGGACGAATGCTGATTGAAATGGTGTGCACAGCCGCGCAGTTCCTTGTAGATTTCGGACTTGTCGCCGTTCGCTGTTTTGATTTCTTCCTCGATACGCTCAATGCGCTCGATGAATGCACGGAGCACGCTACCGCTCACGCCCGTTCCTCCTGCTTGGAGGGGGTGGGACCGAACAGATCGGGGCGTAGATCGTGACGGGTAATGGCGCCGGAAAGGGCGACCTCAATATCAATCGCCGCGTCGGCTGGAACACCCGCCTTCGCATGGTGGAGCCAATAGTAAACATGCCCTTGGGCGCGTCTGATTTTGGCGGCAAGGGCAGATTGTCCGCCTGCCAACTTAACCGCCCGCTGAAGTGCCGACTGCTTTTCCATTCCGTCACTCTTACAAATTAGTTTGTAATCGTCAACAAAAAGATTTGGAGAGCGGCTTGTCGCCTACAAATTTACAATGAGGGAATGAAAACGCTCGCTCAACGTCTCACCGCCGCCAGAGAGGCAAAATCGCTCTCGCAATCAGAATTGGCGCGCCGCATTGGCGTGAAGCCGCAGGCAATCCAGGCTATTGAGGCGGGCAAGGTCGAAAAACCACGAAACATTGTTGCAATCGCGAAGGCGCTGGATATGGACGCCGGGTTTCTTCTGACCGGGGACGAAAATGCCGTCCTTGATTTGAACGAGGTGCCGCTTGTCGGGTACGTCGGCGCTGGCGCGGCTGCGCATTACTATGCATCGGCGGATGAAGGCTTGGGGACTGCCCCCGCGCCGGAGGGCGCAACTGAAAGCACCGTTGCCGTTGAAATTCGGGGAGATAGCCTCGGCTCGCTGTTCGAGCATTGGCTTGTCTACTATGATGAGGTCCGATCCCCGGTAACGCACGACATGATCGGCCGGCTTTGCGTGGTAGGTCTAATCGATGACCGCGTACTGGTAAAAAAAATCCAGCGCTCGAAATCTCCCGGCTTGTTCCACCTTCTTTCCAATACAGAAGATCCGATATTCGACGCGGAAGTGGTGTGGGCCGCGCGGGTCAAGAGTATGATGCCAAGATAGTCATTTTTGGGGGCTTGGGGATGCACGAAGAAGGATCAGGCGTGGGCATGCTGATCCTGATTGTCGTTGGCGTCTGGGTTATTTGGGGAACTCCGATGCGCGATATCCGGTCTTGGACAGGCACTGCCACCTATCAAGATCAGTTGGATAACCTTATGGACGCCGTGAAAAAGAAAAAGATCGGTGGCACGACCGATTATTGGCTGACGAAAACAAATTTCTTCGGCGATGCCGATCGGGTTGCCTTGGTTTTCGGGCTTATGGGCGATTTAGAATTCTGTCAGGACATTGCCGAACTTTACATGCTTAAATACCCTCAATCGAAATATTATTGCTTAGCGGCAAACAGCGATTAGATCGACCATGGCAAAGAAACCACAGACGGACTGGGAGAAGGCGGCGCGGGCCCTGTGCTCTTTCCATGGCCTTCCCGAAAACATTGTCCGCGACGGCCGGCCTATGTGGATGAGCTACCTTGCAGAGGCCAGAGCGGTGCTTATAGCGATAGGTCAGTTCGATGAGCCGGACGAGGCGAAGCCGCAATGAAATTGCTTATCATACCGATTCAGGCTGACGTGCGCTTGGCTAGGTGCGGCTGAAACTTAGTTTCTCCCCATAGGCATAGCGAATAGCCCCGCTCCGGCGGGGTTTTTCTTTACTCACCCAGCCCGCCTTGCGCGGGCTTTTTTGTGCCCATGATTCGCTGCCCGTCCGCATGTTTCGGGGGTGGCGCGCAACAAATTAAATTGCATCTCTTCCATTTTCTACAAATTTCTTTGTTGACAACTACAAACTGATTTGTAATTCTCTCCCCATCAGCAACGAAGACGGTTCGCCTGATCTTGCTGAACCGCGAAAGGGAGAACGATCACGATGGCTAACATCATCCGCACAAAGACCAAGGCGCACGGAGGCATCACCGAACGAGAACGCGAGCTTATGGCAGAGCACGCCAAACTCTGGATTTCGCGCGCCATGCGGACTGACCCAATCGAGCCTGGTAAGATCATCCCAGCAATCGAAGGCATCTATGCCGCAGCCAACCTAAAGAAGCCACGCATTGTAATCGTTCCTTCGCCTCTTGTG
>JBARWP010000434.1:0-3835 GCA_049646905.1 Pseudaminobacter sp.
CCAGCAGCTTCGCGGCTGGCAGCACGACGAGGCGCGCGGCAAGGTCGAAGGCCAGATGCAGGGCCTCGCCAAAAGCCTTGAGCGCGATCCGCAGGTTGAATCGCTCCTGCGCAACCGGACGCAGGAACTTGGCATCGGTTCCCTTCAGCGGGATCGCAGCATCACCATGCAAATGGAGCAGCAGCTTACGCGAGGCCGCAGCCTCGGGCTTGAACGATAGGAGCAGGCATGACGGACGACGACAGGGAGCCATTTGAGCCGGAAGACATCGACAGCCAAGAGGACGAGGCGGGCGACCCGGCCCAGGCGTTCGAGGCGCTGCGCCAGACGATCGAAAAGCAGGGCGCACAGATCGGTGCGGAAATGACCGTCATCCGCAAGGGCGTGGAAGCGGCATTCGACCAGTTCGAGAAATTCCAGCAGCCGCCCGACTATGGCGCGGACCTCGGACAGATCGTCCAGCAGCTCGCCCATGTCGGGGAGCGGCTTGAGGCGGTCGAGAAATCGCCTATCCTGAAAAACGGTCCCGAGCATTATGCCCGCGCGCTCGAGCGCAGCGGGGAAAGCCTCATCCATACCGCCGTGCAGCAGCTCGAGGGCAAGGGCCGCGACCTCGAGCGCGAGGCGATCAACCTGGCCGTCTACACCAAGAGCGCCTACGACCGGAAAAGCCAGGATTTCCGCATGTGGATGGCCGGTGCCGTCGGTTTGCTCGCCGGTGTGTTCTTGGTGCTGTTGTTGCCGCGCTTCCTGCCGTTTGCGGCCGACACCCGTGTTGCAAGCCTTGTCATGGGGCGAGACCGATGGAATGCCGGCGTTACGATGATGCAGGCGGCAGCCCCGGAAGGGTGGCGCAGCGTGGTTGAGGCTTCGCAACTCGCCCGTGACAATGCCGAGGCCATCAGCCGATGCGCCGAGGCCGCGCGCGCGGACGGCGTGGATCAGCGATGCACGATCATCGTGAAGCTGTCTGAGTAGGATCCGCGCGATGACAAAAGCCAACGGCAATGTAAAGCTCTTGAAGACGATCCCGGCATCGGAGAGTTCTTCGCCCGGCTGGTCGATGCCGAGATCGACGACATCGGGCGCTGCGGCACACCGAAGAAGCTGGCGGCCTATGCCGGGCTTGTCCTCTCGACCTATTCGTCCGGCGGCAAAGACATATCACGGCAAGGTTATCAAACAGGGTAACAAGTGGCTGCGTTGGGCCTTCGTCGAGGCGGTCGCCACCGACCCGCAGCTTCGCGCCCAGTCGAGCATCTGAAGTTCAGAGGAATAAACAAGGCGCGCGTTGCGATCGCGCGCAAGCTTTTGACGATCGCCTTCCAGGGGTCGTTTGCAGGAGAGGGCGAAATCCTACGCTAGCTAGGCGGAGAACGCGCTTTCCATAGTCCCTGAGTTCGCCCTTCGGGCCGACATATCTGTATGGAGTGACGCGCTCGATCCCGAGTTCCTTGCACAGATTGGAAACGGAAGTGTCACGCTGGGCCATGGCCGCCTGGGCGAGACGCACCTGTGCCTTGGTCAGGGCGAATTTTCGTCCGCCCTTTCGTCCGCGCGCTCTGGCAGCGGCGAGATCCGCCATGGTGCGCTCGCGGATCAGATCCCGTTCGAACTCGGCCAGGGTGGCGAAGATACCGAAGGCGGAATGGCCAATGTCGGAGGCGATATGCTATCCTCTTTTGGCTTGAGGCGGATCGCCGCCGGCTCAGTATACCGCGGGCGTCACGATCCAGAGGATTTCGACCGCGTTGTCGCCGATGCACCAGAAGCGGTGCATGTCCTGCGCCCGAAAGGCGAACGAGTCGCCGGTCTCCAGCACATAATCGCGGCCGTTCACATGTAGGCCGAGTCGGCCCGAGAGGACCGTGCCGCACTTGGCCCCTTCGGGATTGTTGTACGGGGCGGCGCCGGAACTGCCCTTCGGCTGGATGATGATCTTCATGATCTGGATTTCGGGAACCGAGTCCGGAGACATCAGTTCCTTGACCATCTTCAATGGTCCGAAGTCGAGCCTGCGCCGCGATCCGGCGCGCAGAACGACGCCAGTGCTCTCTTCGCCGCCGTCGAACAGCCAGCCGATGGGCATGTCGAGCCCTTCGCAGACTTGTTTCAGCGAACGCAGCGATGGTGTGCTCACGTTACGTTCGATCTGGCTGAGAAGCGCTACGGAAAGCCCGGACCGTTCGGACAGTTCCTGCAAGGACATGCGACGAATCCGGCGACGCATTCGGATGCGGCCGCCAATGGTTGCCCCATTGTCCTCCGCCGTTTCAGTCTGAGCAATTACCATGTCGACTACAATACGGTTGAAATTTCTAGAATTACCGCGGTACGGTGGGATGCGGGACATCATGCTCGCACCCCGCCACGCTCAACCTATTCGGCCAGTTCCCAAGAGCCATCCTTGGCGGTGACGAGAATGGTGGCTTCCGGACCTACTCCATCCGAGCTCCCTTCCTGGTAGGTGAACGTGGCCGTGACGCCGACGACGTCCGTCAGCGCATGCATCGCGGTGCGCAGGGCCTCGCGGAACTCCTCGGTGCCCGGCTTGCTCGTCTTCAGCGCCTCGCGTGCCGCAGCCTCGAAGAGTATGGACGCATCGTAGTTGTATCCAGCGATGACATCTACACCCTGTATTGAATGCGTCTTGTTGAAGCGCTGGATGAAGTCAAGCGCGACCGGCTTGCTCGGATGATCGTCCGACAACTTCTCGACCACGGTCAGCGGGCCGGTGACGGCGAAATTTCCTTCCGCCGCGGACCCGGCGACTTCCAGAAACTGCGGCGTCGCGACGGCGTTGGTGTGGTAGATCGGCCCGTCATAGCCGAGACGTTCGAGATCGAGCGCGGGCAGGGCCGAGCCCGTGCCGCCGGCGCCGATGAAGACGGCGTCCGGGCGCTGGCCGAATATCTTGAGCATCTGCGGCGTGGTCGTGGTGTCGCCACGCGCGTAGCGCTCCTCGATGACGACCTCGATGCCCTTCTCCGTGCCGACCGCTTTCAGCGCCGCGAGGGTGTCGTCGCCCCAGCTGTCGGCATAGCCGATGAAACCGACCGTCTTGACGCCCTTTGCGACCATGGAGTCGACGATGGGGATCATCCAGTTCTGGACGGGTTGAACGACCGAGATGAACCAGGCGGCGTCATCGCCGGTCAGCGTCAGCGGCGCGCCAGCTATGGCGGGCAGCTTGAACTCGCCCAGCAGCGGCTGGACGGCCCGCGGGATCTGCACGCCGTTGAAGCCGACCAGAATGTCGACGTTCTCTTCCTGGGCCATCTTGCGGACGTTCTGCACAGCGCGCGAGGGATCCGATCCGTCATCCATGAAGTAGTAGGTGACCTTCTCCCCCTGAATCTCCTGGACGGCGATCTCGTAGGTCTGCTTGGTGACGGTGCCGTAGCTCGAGCCCGGTCCCGTCAGGGACGCGACCACGCCGACCCTGATGTCGGCGAATGCCGTTCCCGCCAGAGCAGTGACTCCAAGAAAAACAGGCAAAGCGATTTTGTATTTCATAACGTTCCTTTCCCATTTTGATAGTTCTTTTGTTCTATTTTCCGAGATATGCGGCGCTTACGGTTTCATTTTCCCGCAATTCATCTCCCGTTCCTTCCAGTTGAATGGAGCCTCCTTCGAGGACGTAGCCGTAGTCGGCGATCTTCAGCGCCGCCCGGGCGTTCTGTTCGACGAGGAGAATGGAGGAGCCGAGGTCGCGCAGCTCCGCGACCGACGACAGAATCTCGCGCACGACGAGCGGCGCGAGACCGAGGCTGGGCTCGTCCAGCATCAGCACCTTCGGATCCAGCATCAGCGCCCTGCCGAGGGCCAGCATCTG
>JBARWP010000435.1:0-11241 GCA_049646905.1 Pseudaminobacter sp.
GCCCTACGGGGATCGCGATCTGTGGTGAGGCGTCTTGTTCCAATGGTGCGGCCGCCTGAGAAGCTCGTATAGCGCGCACCAAGCGGCAATCGACAGCATCAGCCAATAGACAGGCGTCAGCAGGCAGACCTTCCAATAGCCTTTCCGCTCGCTTCGGCTGAGCGCCAGCCCGCCCAGGACCATGAAAGACGCATAACCCAGGGCGACGCTGACCGAATCGAAAACCAGCAAGGCGCTCTGCCACCCGCCAAGCGGTGTCCCCGCACTTAACTGTGCCGCCAGTAGCAGCGCAGACACGAAAAGGATCGGGTGGAGCAAGGCCGACAGGACCATGCCGGCAAACAGGATCTGGGCAAGACAGAACGATGCGAACGGCAGGTCGGATGCCAGCCGTGCAGGAGAACGCATATGGACCAGCCAGGTCTGCATCCAGCCTTTGAACCAGCGCATCCGCTGCAGGCGCCAGGTCCTGAAGTCCTCCGGACCGTCTTCGAGAGTCGGGCATGAAATGGTTTCGGCACGGTAGCCGAAGCGTGCCAGACGCAATCCGAGATCGGCATCCTCGGTCACATTATAGGGATCCCATCCGCCGACCTCCTCCAGGACGGAGCGACGGAAATGGTTCGATGTGCCGCCGAGTGGGAACATGAGGCGGTGGGCTGCGAGCCAGGGCAGCAGCCTGCGAAACAGAGCGGCATATTCGAAGCCGAACATGTTCGCGATCATGCCGGCACTGCGATTCGACACTTCAAGCGGGGCCTGCAGGCAACCGAGATCCGGGCCGGCCCGGCGGAAGCGCTGCCAAGCCTCCATCAACTGCATTGGATGAGGGCGGTCTTCCGCGTCGTAGAGGACGACAAATTCACCACTGGTCAGAGGCAGCGCATAGCTCAGCGCCTTCGGCTTCGTGCGGGGTTGCGTGTCGGGCACAACGATGATTTCGACCCGAGCACCGAGCGGATGGCTCATGATGGCATGGATAGTGTCTACATCGTCTTCCTCGCAGACAAGCTTGATTTCGAGCTTGCTTGCCGGCCAGTGGATCCGGCTCAGCCCGACAAGAAGGTCCGGGACGACTTCGGCCTCGTTGTCGAGCGCGACGAGGACGGAATAGACCGGGATATCGCGGTACGTGGCCGGCAATGACAATCTGGCAGGCAGCGGAGGCAACCAGAAGATCGCCGCCACGCGCAACGCGACACAAGCAGAAAAGAATAGCGACAGCACGACATGCGCCGCCAACAGCGTACCTTTAGGAGCCAGCAGCATTTCCAGGGGAACCGTTCCGATGAGCAGCCCCAGCGAGAAGGCCTGATGGGTGCTCATCACGTAGCGGGCCGAGCAGTCGGGGCGCTGCTCGTAAAGGCTGGTGAGTGCAAGCCGCGTCAGCGTCTCGCGCGAACGCCACAGAATGGCCTGCCGCAGCATGGACGGCGCAACCATTCTCATACGCTGCCGCAAAGCGGGCTTTTCATGAAAATAGTGCCTGAGGCGCTGCCAATCCGAAACATCCGGCGCGGCGAGATGAATCAGGCCTCCTCGACCGTCTTCCATCTGTGCCCTCATGCGGTGACCGCCTCGGCGCAGGAGCATCAGGCCGTCAAGCTGTCGCATGACAAGCCTTCGCGGATCCGGTTCGGCTTCGAAAGCGATACCGAGTTCATTGGCGACCGCTTGATAGAATGCGGCCTCATCGGCGAGACCTGAGACAAGCAATTCGGCCTGGAAGCTCGAACCACAAGCCCCCGCCTGCAAAGCAAGCGCCACACAGGTCGAATCTGAAATGCCGAGTCTATCCAGGATGGGTCGCCAAGCGGCGATTTCCGGCAGTACCAAGGCACCGAACAGGCCTAGCCCGTTCTCCTTGGCACTCTCAAACCCGACCCTGGCAACATCCACCCTGGAAGCTGGGCCGGCTGCTCTTCTTGTTTCTAAAGCAACCATCTGGCACCGGCCGCAAGCTGGCCGGTCGTTTCAGCCATTACGCGAAATGTACATGAAGCAGCAGGTCCTGGCGCCGAAGGCGGTTCACTTCGACCGTCACAATACGCACGCCACTTGAAATCAAATGCCACCGCAACACCCCCCAATGCTGCATCCCCTCCTTGATTATGCACAGCAGATCCGCCCCAGCCATAATCAAAAAGCATCAGAAGAAAGCGGCGCGTGGGGGTCCCCAAGCTTGTACCGGTCACTGGCAGGTGCGCTATACAATCGTTTTGCGTTGAATCTACTGGCAGGTTAAACCCGGCAGCCAGGAAACCGCCGGGATCATAATCACTTGCAGACCAGTCAGCGAAATCGGAGCAGGCAGAAGTGAATCGCGCGTCGGTCGTGTTGATGCTGTTTTTGGCTGCAAGCCTTGCCTGGTTTCCGGCGCGCGCAGCCGATCCGGAGGTGCCGGTTTTCTGGGATGCCAAGGAGCGCCTGCCAAAACCGGACCTATCGACGCTCGAGCGCTTGCGTTTCCTCACCACGACGGACTTCCCGCCTTTCAATTTTCTCGACAGGAACGGGCGCCTCTCGGGGCTGCATGTCGATCTGTCGCGCGCCATCTGCGCCGAACTCGATATCGCCGCGAAATGCCAGATCCAGGCGCTGCCATGGGGCGAGTTGGAACAGGCGTTATTAAAGCAAGAGGGCGAGGCAATCATTGCAGGCGTTGCGGTGACGCAGGAAACCCGCGGCAAATACGCCTTCTCAAGACCCTATCTGCAGTTTCCGGCCCGCTTTCTCACCACCAGGAATTCCCCGTTGCGCGAGCCGATCTTCAAGGCGGTCGAAGATGAGCGCGTTGGGGTGATGGCGGGATCTGCGCATGAAAGCATGCTACGCGACTATTTCCCCACGGCCAGGGTGGTGACATACAGCCGACAGGAATGGCTGCTCGACGATTTGAAGCAAGGCAAGATCGCCGCCGCCTTCGGCGATGGCATGCGATTTGGGTTCTGGCTCGCCGGAGCGGAGTCGGAGGGATGCTGCCGTTTTGCCGGCGGGCCCTACCTGGCGCCTGAATATCTTGGAACCGGGCTTGCCATCGCGGTCGCCCCCGACAACCAGTTGTTGGTGGACGCCTTCAACTATGCCTTGCACGAAATATCGGTAAAAGGTCGGTTCGCCGAGCTTTACCTGCGCTATTTCCCGGTCGGCTTCTACTGATCACGTCAAGGTGCGATGGCGTGCCTTCGCCGCGCGCTCGATCGTATGGCTGATGACATCGTCCAGGCCGAGACTTTGGCGCAGCAGTTGAAGGACACGCACTTCTTCCAGCCGCATTTCGAGATCGACGGCGGCGACCTCGAGTGCGGCCGCATAGGCAGTATCGCGCAGCCGTTCGGGAATGACGCGCGCGGCAATCGAAAGGACACCGTCGAGCCCTTCCGGCTCATGCAGCAGTTTCTGGCAATCCTGCGCCACGCCGATCAATTTGCGGTCGTCGAAGCCTTCGAACACCGGCCATGAGCGCACGACATCGCCGATGCGCGCCAGTTCCACATCGGTCATGTCGCAATCCGAAGCCGAAGTGATCACCATGAGATAGATCAGGGCTTCATGGGCGGTGGGTGTCGGCATTCTTCATATCCTTCCATGGTACGACGCGAAGTTAGGAGCGGCGTCCTTGCGCCGCAAGGAAAAACCCTTGCAATCGTTGACGCCCATCGTCGCGAGCCTTAGAGCAGGCGCGTCGGCTCTGGCCGACGATGGATGCAGGAACAACGACATGACGGGCTCACATATCAGCGAACTCAACCCCGAAGTTCTGGCCGCGGCAGCCGAAAGCAAAGCCTGGCCCTTCGAGGAAGCGCGAAAAATCGTGGCCCGTTACAAAGGCCGTGACTTTCCCGAAACCGTGCTGTTCGAAACCGGCTATGGCCCCTCCGGCCTGCCGCATATCGGCACGTTCGGCGAGGTTGCGCGCACCTCGATGGTGCGGCATGCCTTTCGCGTCCTGACAGAAGACAAGGTCAAGACCCGGCTGCTGTGCTTTTCCGACGACATGGACGGAATGCGCAAGATCCCAGACAATGTGCCCGACCGTGCAGCGCTCGAGCCCTATCTGCACATGCCGCTGACCGCAGTGCCCAATCCGTTCGGCGGCAATTACGAAAGCTTCGGCCATCACAACAATGCGATGCTGCGCCGCTTTCTCGACACGTTCGGCTTCGACTACGAATTCGCCAGTGCGACGGAATACTACAAGTCCGGCCGCTTCGACGAGGTGCTGCTGCGCGCCGCCGCCCACTATGACGACATCATGGCAGTGATGCTGCCGACGCTCGGCGAAGAGCGCCAGGCGACCTACAGCCCTTTCCTGCCGATCTCGCCGAAGACCGGCCGCGTGCTCTATGTGCCTATGAAGCGGGTCGATGCTAAAAACGGCACCATCACCTTTGACGACGAGGACGGCGAGGAGACCACCCTGCCCGTCACCGGCGGCAGGGTGAAGCTGCAATGGAAGCCGGATTTCGGCATGCGTTGGGCGGCACTGGGCGTGGATTTCGAGATGTTTGGCAAGGATCACCAGACAAATGCGGTGATTTACGACCGAATTTGCGAAATTCTCGGCGGAAAAGCGCCGGAACATTTCGTTTATGAGCTGTTTCTCGACGAAAATGGCCAGAAAATCTCCAAGTCGAAGGGCAACGGGCTGACCATCGACGAATGGCTGACCTATGCGCCGACCGAAAGCCTCGGCCTCTACATGTTCCAGAAGCCGCGGGCGGCCAAGAAGCTCTATTTCGACGTCATCCCCAAGGCGGTGGACGAGTATTACACCTATCTGTCGGCCTATCAGCGGCAGGACTGGAAGAACCGGCTCGGCAATCCGGTCTGGCACATGCATTACGGCAACCCGCCCAGGATCGACCTGCCGGTGCCGTTTTCGCTGCTGCTCAACCTGGTCAGCGCCTCGAATGCGCAGAACAAGGATGTGCTGTGGGGCTTCATCTCGCGCCATGCGCTCGGCGTCACGCCGGCGACCAACCCCGAGCTCGACCGGCTGGCCGGCTATGCCATCCGCTATTTCGACGATTTCGTGAAGCCGCAGAAATCCTACCGGGCGCCCGACGATGTCGAGCGTGCGGCGCTGCAGAGCCTGTCTGAAAGCCTTGCGGCGCTGCCGGCCGGCGCCGGCAGCGAGGAGATCCAGAACGCTTCCCTCAACGTGGCGCGCAAGATCGAGCGCTACCAGGACCACACCAAGCAGAGCCCGGAAGGCGGCCCCGGCGTATCGGTCGCCTTCTTCCAGATGATCTACCAGGTGCTGATCGGCCAGGAGCGCGGCCCGCGCTTCGGCTCGTTTGCCGCCCTTTATGGCATTGCGGAAACCCGCGCGCTCATTGAAAAGGCCCTGACGGGTCAGCTGGCATAGCCGACGGTGTCGGTAGCGGCGCAGGTGGTGCCGCTGCCGCAGGCGGCGGGCCATAGATGCCCTTGCCTGCGGAACGGGCATTATCACCGGGCTTGGCATAGGGACCGCCTGCCACCGCACGTGCCCAGCCGTTTTCGGCCAGCCACTCGCTGATGTCCTGCCTGCCAAGCCGGCAAGTCGTGGTGATGGTAGCCGTCTTTTGCGCTTCCGGGGCGATCTTGCAGGTGACAGCTCGGCCACGCAAAAAAGCCCGAAAGGCGGAGCGTGCCCGCGCGCCGCATGGCCAGGTCCTGCCCTCGAAATCGCAGGTTTCCTCAGGATCGAGCGGTTCGACGCCGGCAAGCAGGATCGAATAGCCCATGGCCTCGATTTTTCCCGCGGCGGGCGAAAGCGGCTGGTAGAGCGTGGGGCCTCCATTCTTCGGCTTCGGCGGCGAGGCAAGGCCGAGATTGCCCAGCGGCTCGCGTGGCGCGATGCGCTCCAGTTGCGCCGTATCGGTGGACGGTTCCGGCTTGTCCGGCACGGCAGGAGGCAAGCGCGAGGACAGCGGCTTGTCAGCCTTGGGGGAAACCGCAACTGGCGGCTGGTCGGCCATCGTCACTTCGGATTGCTGCCCGTCGATGAGCGCACGGCCGCCGATCAGGATGGTGAGGCCGATACCAGACAGTATCACCACCGAGCCGGCCAATACGCCCGGGCGCATCACCGCCTCTACTGGCTTGCCCAGACGATGCGCGCCATCCAGTCGACATCGGCGACGGAGAGGCTGCGGCCGGGATGCTCCGGATTGATCGAATGCAGTTCGATCACCTTGGGTGTGCGGCGCGCCAGCACCTTTGCCATCACCTCGCCGCCATGCGTCTTGACCACGACGCGGTCGCCCTTGTGAATCTGGGCACCCGGATCGACGATCAGTACGTCGCCATGCCGGTAGAGCGGCAGCATGGAATCACCCTGGACCTCGAGCGCATAGGAGTTTTCGGTCGACTGCGCCGGAAGTTCGATCAGGTCCCACCCCTGGCCTGCCGGAAAGCCGGCATCGTCGAAGAAGCCGCCGGCGCCTGCCTGGGCAAAGCCGAGCAGCGGCACCCTGGATTTCTGCACCGGCATGGACCTCCTGGATGCATATTCGCGCCCCTCCCGCAGGCTAATGAAATCATCAAGCGACGAATTGGTCGCCTCGATGATCTTGGCGAGCGACTCGGTCGACGGCCAGCGCGGGCGGCCGTCCGCCGAGGCCCGCTTCGACTTGTTGAAGGCGGTGGAATCGAGGCCCGCCCGCTTGGCCAAACCGGAGGCCGATAGCGAGTGGCGTTCGGCCAGCGCATCAATGGCAGCCCAGACCCGGTCGTGCGACAGCATCAGCGTGGTCTCGCGTCATGAACAGGAAAAAATACCTTTACCGCGCGACCGACCCCTTGTCCAGAAGCGGTCAGGATGACGCCTCCCGGCCATTCCCATTCTTGGCGAGCGCGCGCAAATGCTCGTGGGATGCCATGAAGACACGCTCGGCCTCGTTCGGCGGGCGAGGCGTGGCGCTGTGATAACCGAGCTTGGCAAACAATTTGTCGATTTCGACGAAGCGGCGGTTGCGGCGGTCGTAGATGCCGGCCGTGGTCAGTATCAGCGCCGCCGTCTCGCCGCTATCGAGCATGAATTTGTGCCGCCCGATGACCTGCGTACCCTCCCAGGTCTCGATCGTGGAGACGACTTCGAATTTTCGCCACAGCCTGACTTCACGCACGAAGACGATCTGCAGGCCGCCGAGCATAGGTGCCCAGCCATTCTGGCGCGCCTTGGCGATCAGCCCCGCACGTAGGAAGATGTCTATGCGCCCGACATCGGCCAGCATCATGTAGCGGGCGTTGTTCAGGTGAAGGTTGATGTCGATATCGGTGGGCAGGCAGCGGAAAGCCAGGCGCCCCTCGTCGCCCAATTCATAGGCGCCGCGACTGCGTGTGGTGAGCGCGGTGCGCAGCAGGCGAGCCCAGACATACATGCGGACTTACCCTCCCCCTTGTGGGGAGGGTCGGCGCGCGCATGTAGCAAAGCGAAATGCGCGAGCCGGGGTGGGGTTGGGAAATTTCAACATCGCCATAAAATCACTCGGTTTTGTTACCCCCACCCCGATCCGCTACGCGGATCGACCCTCCCCACAAGGGGGAGGGTGGGCCCAACTCACGCGGCTTTCCTTGCCTCTTCCTTCGCATAGGGGTCGAAGCGCTGGTAGAAGGTCTCGCCCTTCTCGGCCATGTCGAGCAGGAGCTTCGGCGCCTTGAACTCGGCACCGTATTTCTTGCGCAGGCCCTTGGCGATGCGCACGAATTCCTTCGCCCCGATGCCGTCGATATAGGAGAGCGCACCGCCGGTATAGGGTGCGAAACCGAAGGCGAGGATGGAGCCGACATCGGCCTCGCGCGGGTCGGTGACGATGCCCTCCTCCATGACGCGGGCCGCCTCGAGCGCGATGACGGTCAGGAAGCGCTGCTTCAACTCCTCATAGTAGATCTTGTCCGGATTGCGCTGCTTGTAGAGGTCCTTCAGCCCCGGCCACAGATGCTTCTTGGCCGGCTTTTCCGGATAGTCGTAGAAGCCCTTGCCGTTCTTGCGCCCGAAGCGGCCATGGGTGTCGACCATCGTGTCGATCAGTTTCATCTGCTCGGGGTCGACCGCCTTCTCGCCAAGATCGCGGATGGTCTGCTTCATGATCTTCTGGGCAAGGTCGATCGCCGTCTCGTCAGTCAATGCCAGCGGGCCGACCGGCATGCCGGCAGCGCGCGCGGCGTTCTCGATCATCGGAGCGGGCACGCCTTCGATCAGCATCTTGAAGGCTTCCGACATGTAGCGCAGCACGCAGCGATTGACGTAGAAGCCGCGGGTATCGTTGACGACGATCGGCGTCTTCCTGATCGCGCGCACATAGTCGATGGCTACCGCGAGCGCCTTGTCGCCGGTCTTCTTGCCCAGGATGATCTCGACCAGCATCATCTTGTCGACCGGCGAGAAGAAATGGATGCCGATGAAATTCTTCGGCCGGGCCGAGTTCTTCGCCAGGCTGCTGATCGGAATGGTCGAGGTGTTGGAGGCGAAGACCGAAGACGGCTTCAGCGCGGCCTCGGCCTTCTCAGTCGCGGTCTTCTTCACCTCGGAATCCTCGAACACCGCCTCGATGACGAGATCGCTGCCGGCAAGGTCGGCATAGTCGGCACTCGGCGTGATGAGCGACAGCAGCTTCTCCTTGTCCTCGGCCTTGGCACGGCCCTTCTTGACCTGGTCCGAGATCAGCTTGTCGGAATGGGCCTTGCCCTTCTCGGCGGCCTCAAGATCGCGGTCGATCAGCACCACCGGGATGCCGGCCCGGGCGGTGACATAGGCGATGCCCGCCCCCATGAAGCCGGCGCCGACGATGCCGATCTTTCGGAACTTCGTCTGCGCTACTCCAGCCGGGCGGCGTGCACCCTTGTTGAGTTCCTGCAGGGAGACGAAGAGCGAGCGGATCATCATCGCCGCCTCGGTCGTCTGGAGGATTTCGGTGAAATAGCGCTGCTCGATCCTGAGGCCGGTGTCGAAGGGCACCAGCAGGCCCTCATAGACGCATTTCAGGATCGCGCTTGCGGCGGGGTAGTTGCCATAGGTTTCGCGGCGGAGAATGGCGATTGCCGGCGGCCACAGATTGGCGCCCGCAGCCGAATAGATGGGACCGCCCGGCAGCTTGAAGCCCTTCTCGTCCCAGGGCTGGACCGGCTTCAATCCGTTCTTGATCATCGCCTTGGCAGCGGCGACAAGCTTCCTGGGCTCGGCGAGCTCATGGATCAGCCCCATCGCCTTGGCACGCTGCGGGGTCAGGTTCTGGCCGGAGGTGAGCATCTGCAGAGCCTGCTGCTGGTCGGTCAGGCGCGGCACGCGCTGGGTGCCGCCGGCGCCTGGGAAGATACCGACCTTGACCTCGGGCAGCGCCATTTTCACCGCATCCGAGTCCGCCGCGACACGGCCGTGGCAGGCGAGCGAAAGCTCGAAGGCGCCGCCCATGCAGGTGCCGTTAATGGCAGAAACCCAAGGCTTGCCGGAGGTTTCCAGCTTGCGGAACAGGGTGCTCATGCGGCCGACATTGTCGAATAGGAGCCGGACGGCCTTGTCGTGGTCGCGCTGTTGTTCGGCGGCAAACAGCGACAGCATCTTCTGCAGCATGGTGAGGTCGGCGCCGCCGGAGAATGTCTCCTTGCCCGAAGTGATGACCGCGCCCTTTACGGCGTCATCGGATGCGACCTGATCGACGATCGCGCCCAGTTCGTCCATCACCTCCTCGGTGAAGACGTTCATCGAGCGGTCCGGCATGTCCCATGTGACCAGCGCGATACCTTCGGCATCGGTTTCGACGGTGAAGTTCTTGTAGTCAGCCATTGGAGCGGTTCCTCCTTGAAATCCGGTGGCGTCAGCGTGCGGGCGCGACGGTGGCGATTGGCTTACCCTCCCCTTGTGGGGAGGGTCGCGAACGAAGCGAGCGGGGTGGGGGTAAGAGGCTCGGCACTTCGTCATAACCCCCACCCCGGCGCTAACGCGCCGACCCTCCCCACAAGGGGGAGGGTAAAGGGTGGCTAAACCCTTTCGATGATCGTCGCGGTGCCCATGCCGGCGCCGATACATAGGGTCACCAGCGCGGTATTGAGATCGCGGCGCTCCAACTCGTCCAGCACCGTGCCGAAGATCATCGCGCCGGTGGCGCCGAGCGGATGACCCATGGCGATCGCGCCGCCATTGACGTTGATCTTGTCGTTGGGAATATCGAAGGCCTGGATGTAGCGCAGCACGACCGAGGCAAAGGCCTCGTTGAGTTCGAACAGGTCGATGTCCGACAGCTTCATCCTCGCCCGCTTCAACAGCTTCTCGGTGACGTCGACCGGCCCGGTCAGCATCAGCACCGGCTCGGAGCCGATATTGGCGAAGGCGCGGATGCGCGCGCGCGGCTTCAGCCCCATCGACTTGCCGGCTTTCTTGGAGCCGAGCAGGACGGCGGCCGCGCCATCGACGATGCCCGAGGAGTTGCCGGCATGATGGACATGATTGACCGCCTCGACCTCCGGATGCTTCTGCACCGCCACGGCGTCGAAGCCGCCCATCTCGCCCGGCATGACGAAAGACGGATTGAGCGAAGCCAGCGACTGCATGTCGGTGGTGGGGCGCATATGCTCGTCATGGTCGAGGATGGTGAGGCCGTTCTGGTCCTTCACCGGGATGACCGACTTCTTGAAATAGCCCTTTTCCCAGGAATGGGCGGCGCGCTTCTGGCTCTCGACCGCATAGGCATCCACATCGTCGCGGGAAAAGCCGTATTTGGTGGCGATCAGGTCGGCCGAGATGCCCTGCGGCACGAACCAGGCCGGCAGGCCGACCGACGGGTCCATGAACCAGGAGCCGCCCGACATGCCCATGCCGACACGGCTCATGCTCTCTACCCCGCCGGCGATCACGATCTCGTCGGCGCCCTGCGCGATCTTGGCAGCACCCAGATTGATGGAATCGAGGCCCGAGGCGCAGAAACGCGAAATCTGCATGCCCGGCGCCTTGGTGTCATAGCCGGCTTCGAAGGCGGCGGCGCGCGGAATGACCGAACCCGCTTCGCCCACCGGATCGACGCAGCCGAAGATGATATCGTCAACGGTGCCGGTATCCAGCCCGTTGCGGTCGCGCAGGGCTTCCAGCGTGCGCGCGGCAAGCCGCACCGCCGGAACCTCATGCAGCGCGCCGTCCTTCTTGCCGCGCCCGCGCGGGGTGCGCACGGCGTCGTAGACAAAAGCGTCAGCCATATTTCATCTCCTCTAGGGCGAAGCACGACGAAAGCGCCAAAGCTTCGCTTACATCATTCGACCCCC
>JBARWP010000436.1:0-3708 GCA_049646905.1 Pseudaminobacter sp.
ACCGACCCTTGCTCAACCGTGCCGAGAACTGCAAGCGCGAGGGATGGCTGGTCGATATGACCTAGGTATTTCCATCATAGATCGGCCTGCTCGTGGCGCCTATTTTCCTGTCGCTCAGGACAGGAGAAGAACATGGCCGCCGCTCAAACGCCGCTTGGCACGCCCTTTGGCCCTTTCACGACCGCAGAGGAGGTCGCGCGCGCTGTCAACCTTTCGGGCAAGACTGCGATCGTCACCGGTGGCGCATCGAATCTTGGTCGCGAGACGGTGCGGGTTCTCGCATCGAGGGGCGCACATATCATCGTGCCGGCGCGCGATGCAGACGCCGCACGGCAGGCATTGGCGGGAATTCCGCGCGTGGAGATCATGTCCATGGATCTGCTCGATGCGGCCTCCGTCCGAAGTTTTGCGGACAGATTCCTAGCCCAGCACGAATCCCTCGATCTCCTGATCCTCAGCGCCGGCGTGATGGCCACGCCGTTGTTTCGCGATGCGGAAGGGCATGAGGGGCAGTTCGCTACCAATCATCTCGGTCATTTCCGTTTGACCGCCGCGCTGTGGCCGGCGCTGTGCGCCGCCGATGGTGCGCGTGTCGTGGTCCTGTCTTCGCGAGGGCATCAGCTTGGCGGCCTCGATCTCGATGACCTCGATTTCACGCGCCGCGCCTATGACAAATGGCTCGCCTATGGCCAGGCCAAGACCGCCAATGCGCTCTTCGCCGTTGCACTGGACGCACGCGGCCTCAAACACGGCGTGCGGGTATTCTCGGTGCATCCCGGCTCGATCCTCGGACCATTGGCACGGCATCTGAGCCGTGAGGAGATCGATACATTCGGCGCCGTGAACGAAGACGGCACACCCGTCATCGATCCCGCCCGGGACATGAAAACTCCCGAACAGGGTGCAGCCACGACGATCTGGTGTGCCACGGCACCCGAACTGGATGGGATCGGGGGCGTCTACTGCGAGGACTGCGACATCGCACCGGTCGAGGCGCAAGGCCGTTTCGGGGTGCGCCCATTCGCGATCGATCCGGACACCGCCGAGGCCTTATGGTCACAAAGTGTCCGGCTGACCGGCTGCGACCTACCGGGCGACCTGTGATTTCGAGCGGGGTTTTTTCACGCTCCGATGACGCCGCACTGAAGGCGTGATCCGAACAGAGAAATCTATGGCTGGTGCAGCGGCAGGCGAACGATAAATTCGGCACCGCCGGTTTTGGCGTCGCCAAGGCCAAGCTCACCGCCGAATCGCTCCACGATCTGGCGGCTGATCGGCAGCCCGAGCCCGACGCCGCGATGCCGCGTCTCCTGGCCGCGGTAGAATTTGAGGAATATCTGGTCGCGGTCCCGTTCGGGAATGCCCTGCCCGTTATCCGAAACGCGCACCTCATAGACGGTCTTGCGCGTGCTGCCGGATATGGTGATCTCGGGCTGGGCGCTGGAATTGTGCTTGATCGAATTGGAGATGAGATTGATGAAGACCTGCGCAAGCTGGTCACGGCTTCCCATTACCTGCGCGTTGCGGGCGCGGCGGCGGCGGATGATCGAGGCCCCGGCTGCCCGCGCCAGGGGCTCGCAGGTCGCGATTGCCTGATCCAGCGCCTCTTCCGGGTCGAAGCTGGCGGCCTCCCAGGGCTGCATGCCCGGTTCCATCAGGTTCATGTCGAGGATCCCGTCCAGCAGGCGGGTCAGGCGGAAGCTCTCGGATTGGATGATGCCGAGAAAATGGAGCTTTCGCGATTCATCCAGGTCGCGATTGTGGAGCAGTATCTCGCTGAAGGAGCGGATCGAGGTCATCGGGGTGCGGACCTCATGGCTGACCTGGCTCAGGAATTCGTCCTTGCGCACGTCGATCTCGCGCAGACGCTCATTGGCCTCGGCAAGCTCGGCGGCCGTGGCTTCGATCTGGCGTGACTTGCGCTCGAGCTCGGCTGAATAGGCACGGATCTGCTCGGCCTCGCCGGCGAGGCGCTTCAATTCATCCACGCTGATGGTCTCGCTGGTGACGACGCGCGATACCAGCGAACGCGCCGAGGCTGCCCCGACATTGGCGGCCAGCCGCTGCTCGACCTGGGAAATCAGCTCGTCGCTGGCGATCACGGCCTTCTCGCCATCCGCCGCATGCTCGAAAAGCTGCACCGCTTCCGATGGCCCCAATATGCGGTCGGCGATCTGGCGCAGATCGGAGATGCGTGCCGTGCGACGGAAGACCCCAAGTTCGCTCTCGGTCTGGCGGCGGAAGATATCGATGAAAAGCGTCGCCTGGAGGCGGGTCAGCGGTGTCGGCTCGCGCAGCAGCGATACACCGACGAGCAGCGCGGAGTTGACCGTCATGCTCCAGAACAATGCGTGGACCAGCGGATCGAAGGCTTCCAGGCCGAAGAGGGCGTGCGGCCTTAGCCAACTCCAGCCGAACAACCCGTATTCGATAACGTCGGACGACAGAACGAAGGCGCCCTCGAAGCTTGGCAGGAAAAGCGTGTAGCACCAGATGAGGGACCCGGCGCCAAGTCCGGCAATGGCACCGCCATGGGTGGCGCGCCGCCAGTAAAGGCCGGCGATGAGGGCAGGAAGCGGCTGGATGAGGCCGCAAAACGAAATCAGGCCGATCGAAGCCAACGCGTCGGACGTCCGGCTGATCCAGAAATACACGAAGCCGAGAAAGACGATGAAGATGATGCTCAGGCGCCTTGTGATGAGGATGAAGCTGCGCACATTCTGGCTGCTGCCGGTCGGCACCATCGAAAAGCGCATGGCAAGCGGCATGATGATGTGATTGGAGATCATCGTCGAAAGCGCTATCGAGGAAACGATCACCATTGAGGTCGCGGACGAAAAGCCGCCGAGAAACGCCAGCAGCCCCAGCGACCCCTGCCCCTCGGCCATCGGCAGCGCCAGGACGAACAGATCAGGGTCGGTGCCTTCAGGCAGGTAGTTCAATCCCGCCATGGCGATCGGGATGACGAAGAGGTTGATCAGGAAGAGATAGAGCGGAAACATCCACGAGGCGGTCCGGAGTTGCTCCTCGCTGGAATTTTCCACGACGGTGACCTGGAACTGCCGCGGCAGGCAGATGACCGCAGCACCCGAAAGGAAACACAGAGCCACCCAGCGCTCGCCGAAGCTTTCCTGCGGGTTGAGCAGGCTCACCGGCGCGTTGCGGAACATCTCCTCCGGTGTGCCCGAAAGAGCGACATACACCCAAAGCCCGACCACCAGAAACGCGATAAGCTTGACCAGCGCCTCCAGCGCAATGGCGGCGATGACGCCGTGATGGCGTTCGTTGACGTCGATATTGCGCACGCCGAAGATGATGGAAAACATGCACAATCCCGCAGCCAGCCAGAAGGCAATGGCAAAGTCCGGCTCCAGACGGCCGGCGGCAGCCGCCACCGCGCCGGCGGGATAGGTGATGACCTGGAAACTGGCGCTGATCGCCTTCAACTGCAGCGCGATGTAGGGGGTGATCGCTACCAGCGCCAGCACGGTTATCATGGCGCCAAGTGTCGGATTCTTGCCGAAACGGGCCGAGATGAGGTCGGCGATCGACGTGCTGTGATAGATGCGGCCGATGGCGACGAGCTTTCGCAGGAAAATCCACCACCCCACGAAAACGATGGTCGGGCCGATATAGATGGTGGCAAATTCAAGCCCGTTCTTGGCCGCCGAGCCGACCGATCCGAAGAAGGTCCAGGACGTGCAATAG
>JBARWP010000437.1:0-2082 GCA_049646905.1 Pseudaminobacter sp.
CTTAAGTCACTTAACGCCGATCTGATTTATTTTGGGGGTTATCACGCTGAGTTGGGCCTGCTTTTGCGCCAGGCGCGCGAACAGGGCATGACTACCCAGTTCATGGGGCCTGAAGGGGTTGCCAATAAAGACCTGGTGGCAATTGCCGGCCCGGCTGTTGAGGGTTTGCTGGTCACTTTGCCTGCTGACTTTACCAAGCTGCCTGGTAACGAGAAAGTGCTTGAGAATTTCAAGAAATTTAATCGCAGCCCTGATGGTGCCTTCACACTCACCGCCTACGCGGCCATGCAGATACTGGCTGACAGCATCAATGCAGTGGGCGTTGATCCTGATAAAGTTGCCGACTACATGCACAGCAATGCTTTTGATACCGCCATTGGCAAGGTCGAGTACGACGAGAAAGGCGACCTGAAACAGTTTGAATTCGCCGTGTACAAATGGGATGGCCAGGGCAATCTGGAGCAGCTTGGCAAGTAAACGCAATGTTGCGGACACCGGCTGGCGGGCCCTGCCGGTGTTTATGTTTTAAATGGGCACGTCAGCCTGCATCGCCTCCAGGCCGCCTTCCGGAATCTCCGTTATATGTCTGAACTTATCCCCGAATTAACCCAACAGTTCTTCAATGGGCTGTCGCTGGGTGCTATTTATGCGTTAATTGCCATTGGCTACACTATGGTTTATGGCATCGTTGGCATGATCAACTTTGCGCATGGCGAGGTGTACATGATCGGTGCCTACGTCGGCCTGGTTACGCTGTCGGCCATTGGCGTTAACAGCGGCCTGCCATTGCCGCTGATCATTCTTGCCATGCTGATTGTCGCAGTGGCTGTGACGGCCGCATACGGGTATGCCATCGAGAAAGTGGCTTACGCTCCTCTGCGTGGTGGCCCGCGACTAGTGCCACTGATCTCCGCCATCGGCATGTCGATGTTTTTGCAGAACTGGGTGGCTATTGGTCAGGGTGCGCGCGATATGGCGGTACCTGCGCTGGTCACGGGCTCGGTTCAGTTCACGCTGGGAACTGACTTCGAAGTGACAGCGCCTTATTCACGCATCATGATTATTGTAGTGACTGTACTGCTCATGATTGCGTTGTCGCTGTTCATTAAATATTCGCGAATTGGTCGCGCCTCGCGCGCATGCTCGCAAGATTTGCGCATGGCAAACCTGCTGGGCATAGACACCAACAAAATTATTTCTTTCACCTTTGTGATCGGTGCAATGCTGGCCGCTGTAGGTGGGGTGCTAATTGCCCTTGCTATCGGCAAGCTCAACCCTTTTATAGGCTTTCTGGCCGGTATCAAGGCCTTTACGGCCGCTGTGCTGGGCGGCATTGGCAGCATCCCTGGCGCCATGCTGGGTGGGGTACTGCTGGGCCTGGCCGAGACGTTTGCTGCGGCGTACATTTCGTCCCAGTATAAAGATATTGTCGCGTTCGGCCTGCTGGTTCTGATTCTTCTCTTCAGGCCTTCCGGTCTGCTTGGTAAACCCGAAGTGGAAAAAGTGTAATGGGTAGCCACATCAAGAATGCGCTATTTGCGGCCGTCATGGCCGGGGTCATTATCGCGCCCGTATTTGGCGTACAAATCGTACGCGTGGGCATGGAAACCGCCCTTGAGACCGAATGGGGTTACGTGCTGTGGGGCATGGCCATTGTCTTTGTGTTCCAGTTGCTGGTCAGGCCCGCACTGGGTCGTTTGCTGGGAGGCACAAAAACTCGACGCCAATTGCCGGCCATGTCAGAGCCCGTGCGGCGCGGTCTTATTTTTCTGCTGATTGCCATCGCGTTAATCTGGCCGTTCTTTACGGGTCGTGCTCAAGTCGATATTGCAACACTGGTGCTCATTTACGTCATGTTGGGCTTGGGGCTTAATATTGTCGTGGGCTTTGCCGGGCTGCTGGATCTGGGCTTCGTAGGCTTTTACGCAGTAGGGGCCTATACCTACGCCTTGCTTTACCACTGGGCTGGCTGGGGGTTTTGGCAAGCCTTGCCGCTGGCGGGTGCTATGTCGGCGCTGTTTGGTTTTGTGCTGGGTTTTCCGGTTTTGCGGTTGCGTGGCGACTACCTTGCAATTGTCACAC
>JBARWP010000438.1:0-15441 GCA_049646905.1 Pseudaminobacter sp.
ACGGATTCTCCCACCTTTTCATAGACCACGCTGATGCCGATCTCACGGTCGGCCGATCGTTCGGGGAGCGCGCGGCTGCCCCGGATGAATTCGCGCCCGACAACGTTGGTGGACAGCATCGGGCGGGGCGACATGCGGACCTCGATCAAGCCGAACTGCATCAAGCGCGCCACGGTCGATGCTGCAACCTGACGAGGGATGTTAAGTGCCGATGCCAGGTCGTCGATTGTGCCGGGCGTCGCATCCAGTGTGAGCAACACCATTTCTTCTATCGGGCTCCAGCCCCAGACGCGCTGGACGAGCCCGGGGGCCTTATAATGCCAGGCAGGAATATAGATATTGTTCACGGCGTCAGCCTCCCGTTTTCGTCCACAGAGATGACTGTGACGCCCATCCCCACTCGCGGGAAATCCGTCATTACCCATCCCAACGTCGCGCTCATCTTCATGATGATCGGCATCTACGGGCTGATCTTCGAGTTCATGAATCCCGGTGCGCTGGTCCCCGGAACTATTGGCGGCATCAGTCTCGTTATGGGGCTTTACGCGCTCGCAGTGCTCCCGGTCACCTATGCGGGCGTCGGTCTCATCATACTGGGAGCCGCGCTGCTGGCGGCGGAGGTGGTCACCCCGTCCTTTGGTGTGCTGGGCGTCGGTGGCGCGGCGGCGTTCATCCTCGGTGTGGCAATCCTGTTCGACACCGACATGCCCGGCTTCGAGATATCGTGGCAGATGCTTGGTGTGCTTGGTATCGCCAGCCTGCTGATGTCGTTGTTGGTGGCCTGGCTGGCCTTCACCTCGCGCCGCGGCAAGGTGGTCAGCGGCAGGGAGAAACTGATTGGCTCGGTCGGCGAGGTGCTGAGCTGGGACGGACCTACCGGCTACGTTCTCGCCCAGGGCGAGCGCTGGAAAGCCGTTGGCGATGTGCCTGTCGCTGCCGGTGAGAAAGTGCGGATTGAAGCGCTTGACGGTCTTACGCTCAGGGTAGCTGCGACCCCTTCGAAAGGGAAATAGGACCGCGCCACAATCGAAATCCTCCGAGGAGAAAGCTCATGGACAAGTTCGGCAACCTCATCATCTACATCGTGCCTGTCGTCATCTTGCTGGGCATTCTCGCCTCGGCGGTCAAGATCCTGCGCGAATACGAACGCGGTGTGATCTTCACGCTCGGCCGTTTCACCGGCACCAAGGGGCCAGGGCTGATCCTGCTCGTCCCATTCGTGCAGCAGATGGTACGCGTCGACCTGCGCACGATCGTGTTCGACGTGCCGAGCCAGGACGTGATCAGCCGGGATAATGTTTCGGTCGGTGTCAACGCGGTGGTCTATTTCCGCGTCATCGATCCCGAGCGGGCGACCATCCAGGTCGAGAACTTCATGCAGGCGACCAGCGAACTGGCACAGACCACCTTGCGCTCGGTGCTTGGCAAGCACGAGCTCGATGAGATGCTGGCAGAGCGCGACAAGCTCAACGTCGACATCCAGGAGAACCTCGACAAGCAGACCGACGCCTGGGGCATCAAGGTCGCGAATGTCGAGATCAAGCATGTTGACGTCAACGAATCCATGATCCGGGCGATCGCGCGTCAGGCGGAGGCCGAGCGCGAGCGGCGCGCCAAGATCATCAACGCGGAAGGCGAACAGCAGGCCGCGCAGAAGCTGCTGGAGGCGGCCGAGATACTGGCGAAGCAGCCGCAAGCCATGCAGCTTCGCTACCTCTCATCGCTCAACGTGATCGCCGGCGAGAAGAGCTCGACCATCGTATTCCCCTTCCCGATGGAGCTTGCCAGTCTGATTCCAAGCCTGGCGAAGACGAATAAGACGCCATAGCCGGGTCCACCTGCTTCCCTGGTGCTGCAATCGTCATACTCGAGTGCCATATTGAACCGATGAGGGAGCCCAGCCACCTGCCGGCAGACAAGTCCCCCTTCTGTGAGCCTTGTCACATTTCGCGTGCCGAGTTGTGGGCTGACGGCATCGTGCATGCCGTGGGCATCGTGCTGGCGCTCGCGGCGGGATCGGCGCTGCTGGCGCTTTCGGTTATGCGCGCCGCCCCGGCGGAATATGTCGCCGTCGTCTTCTACGTTGCCTCGTTGCTGACTGTGCTCTCGGTTTCCTGTGCCTACAATCTATGGCCTATCTCGAGGGTAAAACGGGTGCTGCGGCGGTTCGACCACGCCGCGATCTATCTCCTGATTGCGGGAACCTACACGCCTTTCCTTGCACAGATCGGAGGCGCATCCGCGACGGCTATGCTGGCCCTCGTCTGGGCGGCGGCCGCGATCGGTATCGCGACCAAGCTGCTCCTGCCAGGCCGTTTCGACCGACTGGCGATCGTGTTCTACCTCGCGATCGGCTGGAGCGGGGTCGTCGTCGCCGGCGACCTCGCCAAAATCCTTCCGGTCAGCACGGTGTGGCTGGCGGTTGCCGGCGGGGTCGCCTATTCGGCCGGCGTCATCTTCTTCGTCTGGCATGGCCTGCGCTTCCAGACGGCCGTGTGGCACAGTTTCGTTGTGTCAGGCTCGGCGCTGCATCTGGCCGCAATGATGGATATGATGGTCATAAACCGGCTGTGACGGCACTTCGGGCGCCCCGAGCATTACTGCCGAAGTGAGGGTGAGCCCGGGATTGAAGGCGGTGAGTTGGACGAACCGGTCGGACGGACTGCCAACCCGCCGGTGGACCGCCGTGATGCCTTTTAGGAAGCCGCCGTATATGCTTCCTGTGGAGCGCACCAGAAGCAGTCACCATGAACGATAAGCCGGGGCGACGGGCGCGGGCACCCGTGTACTGAAGATTCTGAAAACGTTGCTAGAGCATGAGTCGAATTCATGCAGTTCGACAACGTGGCGGATAGCTGACAGCCAGGCTTTCGAGATCTCGGGATCGAACGGCAGGACATCGTGACCTGATGTGTGGACGGCTCTCCTCCATGTGACTTTTGACAGTCACACTGTGCCACATCGATGCCAGGAGCGGAGGCCGTCCCACTTATCGCATTTTTGCGCGCCGGATCATCATCAGCTCCCCAAGGTTCTCTGGAGTGATGTAGGCGACGAGACGGTGCCCAGCGTCGATGACACCGACGGCGGGGGCCTGTGCTTCGCGCATCTTCTCCAACGCCACGTCCAGCCGCTCATGCGAATGAACGAGCGGAATGCCTCTCTGCATCACCTCGCGCACGGAGACGGCACGCTCCGTCTGTTCCAGCGCCTTGAACAGCGCATTGCGCGTGAGGAAGCCTTCCAGCCGTCCTGCCAGGTCGACCACCGGGAATTCCTGCTGGGTTGTCCGGATCAGGCAATCGGCCGCGTCGGCGAGCGTCGCGCCGGGACCGAGCGTTTCGAAGACGGTGATCATGCCGTCGCGCACGGTCAGCGAGCGCGTGGTCTCGATCATCGCCACGTCGGCGCTCTCGGCGGTGGCGGCGAGATAGATGAAGATGGCGATGAAGACGAGGAGCGGATTGCCACCAACCAGCCCCAGGAAGCCGAAGGCGAAGGCCAGAGTTTGCCCGGCAGTGGCGGCGTATCGGGTAGCCGTCGCCCGGTCGAAACGGAGGCTCAGGAGTGCGCGCAGCACCCGTCCGCCATCCATCGGAAATGCCGGCACGAGATTGAAGAGCGCCAGGAACAGGTTGACGCCAGCCAGCCGCGCCAGAAAATCGATTCTGGGGTCCTCGATGGCCATGACGGCAGGATCGACCCGTGCGCCCAGAAGCACGATGAGGGCCAGCGCGATCACGAGATTCACCGCCGGGCCAGCCAGCGCCACGGCGATCTCGCGCGACGGTTCCTCGGGCATTCGCTCGAGCCTCGCCAGCCCGCCGATCGGTAAGAGCGTGATGTCGCGGGTGGCGATGCCGAAGCGGCGCGCCATGAGCGCATGACCGTATTCGTGCGCGACTACGCAGGCGAAGATCGCGAGGATGAAGGCCACGCCAACGGCTGCCGCCGACATGCCACCCTGCGTATAGGCCGCGATGCCGATCCAGGCCAGAAGCAGGAAGAAGGTGATGTGGACCCGGATCTCGGAGCCGAAGAGGCGGCCGATCGGAAAGGACCAGGTCATGGAATTCAAACTCCTGCGTGTGGATGCCCTCGCGGACGTCACAAATTATATTGCTCGCGCGCGTAGTCGCCCAGTCCAACGGCATCGAGCTTGGCCAGCGGCGCGAGGAAGGTCACCTGGATGACGCCCGGCGCGCGTCCGATTTCGATCGCGCCGTTGATCGTCGCTCGATTGCGGACCTCCGGAACCGTCATGCCGAGGAGCTTTGCCGCACGGTCGAGACCGTTGTCGATGGCCGCATTCATATTGGCGGCGGTGCCGATGACGGAGACAGGCGCGAGTTCCTCCACCTCATCCATGCCCCACGATTTCGCCAGACGCTCCGCCCGGGCGCGCTCGTCGGCGGTGAAGGGACGCGCCAGCGGCGGCAGGTCCTCCGGCAGCGGGAACAGCACCGGGCCGTCAATGGGATACTTCTTGACCACCTCGACCTGGAGGGTGACGCTTCCGGCAACATCCATAGTGTGCCCGGCGATCTCGCCATCGCCCTGGGCGGCATGCATGTCGCCCATATAGACGCCGGCGCCCTTCACCTTCACCGGAGCGATCAGGATGGCGCCGGGCCTGACGGCGTCGATGTCCATGTGGCCATCGGTCTTGTGCTCGGCCAATTGCTCAGCGGTGATCGCGTAAGGGTGCGGTGCGCCGACGAGGAAGGCACCGAAATCGCCGGCATTGTGCGAATCCGGTATCGGGTGCGACGGGGTCGTGCCGAGCTGCCCGAGGAAGGGGCGCATGCGCACCATAACGCCCGGCATGTCGGATGGCGCGAACGCCAGGATCGGATGCTGTACCGATTCATCGGGCAGGGCGGCATAATGATAAGGCTCGCGGGCGATCTTCTCCGCCGCTGCCTTCGGCACCGTCACGCCGACCTGGCGCGTCTCGTCGAAAACGACGGTGTAGCCATGGACGATCTCGAACGGCTTAACGGCATTGCCGCATTTGTCGCATTTGACGGCATCCTGACCGATCCCTTCGAGATGGGTTTCGGGCCACATCTCGTCACAGACTGGACAGCGCGCGGCGACGTAGGGGTCGCCGAGGCAAAAGCCTTCGGGCGAGGAATCATGGCCCGACGCGGTAGCGATCGCGGTGACCGTGACGTCGCGGATGCGGATGGCGATGCCATCGCCGGGTTCCGCCCCGGCGACATAGACGGGTTGCGTCACTTCATGGCCGCCGCGTAGACGCGGCGTGATCATCGGCCCCCAGCAGCCGGGGGCGGTGTTGGCAATGATGGTCCCGCCGTTCTCAACTGGCCCGAGCATCGGCGCGGCCGGGTCGAGCAGGGCGTTGGTGAAGCCATCGACGACAACGCTGCGCCGCGGCGCATCGGAGATCGTGGTTTGCCTGTTCATGACGTTACTCCCTGTAAGTTTCTTCGCTGGCGATCGGGCGATCAGCTTTCCCGGATGCTTCCTACCGTGGTGCGATCCTACAGCCTCTACGGCCGACGGTCTTGAGGTGGATCAAGATGTCCCGCGCCGATGATTGCACTATAGACTGAAATTCACCGAGGCATTGCTGCTCAATTTGGCATAGCAAGGAAGAGCGCATGGCCAATTTGCGGTCCGACCGCACGCAGACCGCGCTTTCCGGTGGAGTTGGCGCGATGAAGTCGTCCGATGTTCCCGCAACCGGCGCGCTTCAATTCCATTTCTGGCCATCGCTCTGTTCGCAGAAGGTGCAGCTTATGCCGGGCTTCCTGACGCCACCGACGTCCTTCATTTATTTTCGGTCGCAAAAGCAATCCTGTCGCTGCCCTGAGCAGAAATGTGAGGCCGTTGGTCGCAACAAGATGCTTTCCGCGCGCGCAACATCTATGTTGGCACCAGACAATTGAAGCGCTCATGGAACGGTTGGGCGATATGCTTCGAAAAGAACTGTTCCGACGGACAGCTTGCCGAACCTGATTATCTGGCAGCATTAACAAGGAACCTTCATGCTTTATGTAGACATTCCCACGCGAAGCGAATTCGCAACTTTGTCCACTGCGCGCGGGGATGCGTGCGTTTCGATCTATCTCAAGACCACGCCTGTCACGCAGGAGGTCGGAGCGTCCCGGATCGAGTTCGGGAATCTCATGCGTGAAGCCCAGTCGCAGCTTCAAGACGCCGCCTTTGACAAACGACGACTTGCGGCGCTGCTGGAGATCCTGAGCGACCTGCTCGACGATGATGAGTTCTGGCGTTTTCAGGCCAACTGTCTGGCCGTGTTCGCAACGCCGGACACGATCCGCGCCTACCGCCTGGCCAACGACCTCACTTCTATGGTGCAGGTGTCCGACCGTTTCCACCTGAAGCCGCTGTTGCGCGCCATCACCTTCCCGCACTCGGCTTTCATCCTCGCCCTTTCGGAGAACGCCGTCCGGCTCGTCGAAATGCATGCCGATCTGGCGCCTGAGGTGGTGAAGGTGCCTGACATGCCGACGGATGCAGCCTCGTCGGCCGGCAAGTCGACCCTGAACGACCGCTCCTTCAGTGGCCGCATCCATGGCTCCGAGGGACAGAACGTTCGCTTTCAGCAGTATATCCGGAAAGTCGACGCCGCCCTTCGCCAGGTTCTGTCCGGTCGCGAGACCCCGTTGGTGCTGGCCGCCACCGGCAGGCTGGCGTCGATCTTCGCCCAGACCTGCTGCTATCCGCATCTTTTGAAGGATACGATCGCCGACAGTCCCGACCAGTTCAGCGAAGCCGACCTTGCGAACAAGGCGCGGCCGATCCTCGACAAGGCGTATGCATCCGAGATCGCCGACATCCATGCGCTGTTCGACAGGCGCGCTGGGGACAACCGCACGACGACCGACATAGCGGATGCCGCGCGGGCGGCAACCTTTGGCGGTATCGATACATTGCTGATCGATATCGACACCACCGTTCCCGGCTTCGTCGATGACGAAAATGGCGCCGTCACCTTCGTCGAGCAGGATGACGCAAAGGCGTATGGCGTCGTCGATGAGATCGCTGCGCGGGCGCTGGCAAGCGGAGCGCGCGTCATGGGCGTGCGGCGCGAGGATATTCCTGGCGGAAACGAACTGGCGGCAATCCTTCGCTATCCGATCTAGCGAACTTGTGGGGAGCCGGTACCTACGGCTCCTCACGACATAGGAGGAGAGCTGGCGTGACGATTCAGACAATAGTTGCGGCAATCGCTCTTGAGAACGGCGATGAATTGGTCGCTCGGCGTGCGATCCAGCTTGCCGCCGAGCATGAGGCTAGGCTGATTCTGGTTTATGCGATTGAAAGCCTGCCCGCATCCGATCCCGATCTTCCGTCACCGGCGAGAGAAGATGCAATTGCCGGATCGCTTACGGCCGATGCGACAGCATCTCTTAACCGCTTGGCGGTGTCCGCGTCCGCAGACGTTCAGGCGGAAGTGCGGGTGGAATGTGGCAAAGCCGATCAGGTCATCGATCAGCTGGCACGAAACGCCGACGCTGATCTGCTGATCATTGGCCCTGGAAAGCCGCAAAACCTTCGCGAGCGACTGTTTGGTTCGACAGCAGACCGCATTGTGCGCTCCGGCCCATGTCCGATACTGGTGGTCAAACGAGAGACGAATGAACCCTACCGCAGCGTGGCTGCAGCAATCGATTTCTCGCCGATTTCATTTGCCGCTGCGCAGGCTGCCGTACGACTAGCGCCCCAGGCAGCGCTTGAGCTGGTCCATGCTCTCGAAATTCCGCTTACCTTCCAGCAGGCCATGCTGAAAACGGGCACCTCTCAGCTGGAGATTGATCGATATCGGCAGGCCAAAGCCCGGGCAGCAAGGGAGAGCCTGAATTCGATTCGCGCCAGGCTTTCGGTGCCGGGAAAAATCCGGGTTGTGCGCGGTGATGCCGCAACTGCACTCGTTCGATTGGCAAGGTACGGGAAAACGGACCTCGTGGCGCTCGGTGCCCAAGGCAGAAACGCCGTCTCTAAAATGGTGTTGGGCAGCGTAGCGCGCAGGGTCCTTGCGGCATCCTCGTGCGACGTGCTTCTGGCAAGGGACGCCGTTTCGCCGGATTGACGGGAGTGTCCGACCAGAGCGAGATCAAGGCCTCCCGGATCCCCATAAATAGAATCCGATCCCACAAGGGAATGAAGACTATAAAAGCGCATTGCCGCGGCCAGGCCGCGATAGTGCATCGGCAGGTATCGACCGCATCTTCGCCGTTCATTGTAGGCAGCAACGGCGCAGAAAGCAGACCCTGAGGGCCGCCATTGTCGTGAATCATCCCGTCGCGGAAGTCAGTTGCAGAGTTATCGTTTTGATCGGGATTTCGCGAAATCCGTACGGCCGAAACAGACCGAGATCACACGATGCTACCTTCGACTGATTCCACCACCGACTCATATGCGGCTTGCAGCTCTTTCACCACCGACCGGCCGCCCGGCTGCGTACCGAGGTGGATCGCCCGAAGTTCCGTCATCAACGCTTTCCACATTTCGGGACCGCCCTCCTCAAGCAATTGGGCACGGATCGAAAGCTCCTTCGACGCGGGTGCGTGACGGCGTCCCCATGCGCCCATGGCAGCAAGCAAAGGCACGAGTTCGATGGCCGGTTCGGTAAGACTGTAGATAGCGCTCTGCTTGTGGGCCGGGTCGTCGGTTTTGGATAATAGACCAGCGGTGACCAATCGCTTCAGCCGATCGGCCAGCACGTTGGAGGCAATTCCTTCTTCCGACCGGGTAAGCAATTCGCGATAGCGCCGCCTGTTGCCGAACATCACATCGCGAATGACGATCAGGCTCCAGCGATCCCCGAGAACCTCCAATGTCAAATTGATCGGGCAGCCCGATCGATGCGCATCCCGCAAAGGCATCTCCTGCTGCTTGCAAAATAGGATCGGTCTGCTAATTTGACAACTGGTTGCAAATTGCAAGCAGACGAGGATGTACATGTCGCTAACGCTCTATTCCCACCCTTTTTCAGCTTACTGCCAGAAGGTGCTGATTGCGCTGTGGGAGAATGATACCGCTTTTATTTACCGCAATCTCGAAGAGCCTGGCGCGGCGGAGGAGCGTGCGTCGCTGTGGCCGCTCGGTCGCTTCCCCGTGCTGGTCGACGACGGCATGATGGTTGCGGAATCGAGCATCATCATCGAGCATCTCGATTTGTATCATCCGGGGCCAGTTCGATTGTTGCCAGAACAGCGGGAAGCGGCGCTGGAGGTCCGGTTCATGGACCGCTTCTTCGATAACTATATTATGTCTCCGATGCAGAAGCCGGTATACGCAGCATTGAAAGGTGGCGACACCCGCAAGGAGGAAGCTCTCACCGAGGCGCGCCACGCGCTCGACATTTCCTATGCCTGGCTGGAAGAGAGGCTTTCGGACCGTATATGGGCAGCGGGCGAGAGTTTTAGCATGGCCGATTGCGCCGCCGCGCCTTCGCTGTTCTACGCCGACTGGGTTCACCAAATCGGAACAGCGTTTCCACGACTGCGAGAGTACCGGTCACAACTATTGGCGAGACCATCCTACGCCAGAGCGGTCGATGAGGGACGACCGTATCGTCATTTATTGGCGAGACCATCCTACGCCAGAGCGGTCGATGAGGGACGACCGTATCGTCATTATTTTCCGCTTGGGACCCCCGATCGCGATTGATGGTGGGACCACTTTGAATTCATGGCTGGCTTGTCGCAAAATTCCTACTTTTGCGACGATAGCCTCGAGTTTCCGGACATTTGGAGACACTGTGATGCCGGATCATCTCGCAGCTGGATAGCCGCTTACGACGAAAGCGTGGCCAAGGGCCCTCCATTTCCATCAAAGGAGCCTCGAACCCATGTCAGCGAGTGCGAGCATGTTTTCACAATTGTTCTTCCACGGGACCAAAGCCGACCTGAAACCCGGTGGCCTGATCGCCGTCGGCTACCAATCCAATTTTACCGAGGCCAAGCCGCTGTCGTGGGTGTATTTTACGGGGACGCTGGATGCTGCAATCTGGGGCGCCGAGTTGGCGGCCGGCAGCGGACGGGAACGAATCTATGTCGTGGAACCGACCGGGCCGATCGAGGATGATCCCAACCTGACGGATAAGAAATTTCCCGGTAATCCGACGCAGTCCTATCGCTCCCGCGACCCGCTACGGGTCATTGCCGAAGTGACGAAGTGGCAAGGGCATCCATCTGAACGGCTACAGCAGATGAAGGACAGTCTGGCCCGCTTGAAGGCAGAAGGCGCCGATCTCATCGATTGACATGATTGGGGAACGGCGGCTTCCGCCCTCCAATGCATGAAGCCTGTCATTCCGTTTCCCACCCCGCTGGAGACGGAACAGATATCTGTATTTCGTGCGCCTGTCCGCGGCTCAGTCCCCAGGCATGCCTCGAGCAATCAGGCGAGCAAGTCGTCCCGAGAATGCCTTGGCATCTGCCGGCTTGTCGCCGTCGAGCACGCGCGCCTCGTCATAAAGAAGATGCGCCACATCTTCCTTGAAGGCCTGTTCGCCCTTTCCGAGCTTTGCCAGCGCTACGATACGTTCGTGTCGCGGGTTGATTTCCAGAATGGGCTTGGCGGCGTTGTCGAGACGGCCCGCAGCATTGAGGAGACGCTCGAATTGCCGATCGGGACCATGCTCCGGCGCGACGAGGCAGACAGCGCTTTCCATCAGGCGGTCAGAGGGCTTCACGTCGGAGACAGTGTCGCCGAGCACGGTCTTGACGAAGGCCAGGAAGGTAGCGATTTCGGATGACGTTTCAGTGTCGGGCTTTGCCGCATCGTCGAGTAGTGGAATATCCGAAAGGTCTGCCGCGCCCTGCGTCACCGATCTGAATGGCTTGCCCTCAAATTCCGGCGCGATCGTCGTCCAGAAGCTATCGACCGGGTCAGTCAGCAGCAGCACTTCGAGGCCGCGCGCCCTGAAGCCTTCAAGCTGGGGTGAAGCTTCCAGCCGTGCTCGATCGTCGCCGGCCATGAAGAAGATGGCCTTCTGGCCCTCCTTCATTGCCGACACATAGTCGGCAAGGCTATGCAATTCTTCACCTGAAGTCGTCGACCTGAAGCGCGCCAGCTTGAACAACTGTTCGCGCCGTTCATAGTCCTCGTAGAGCCCTTCCTTCAGGACGACTCCGAAATTCTCCCAGATCTTCGCATAGGATTGTGCATCGTTCTCGGCCAACTTGACGAGGTCACCGAGGATACGGTTGGTCATGCCCTTCCGGATAGCGGCCAGCAACGGGCTTTCCTGGATCATTTCACGCGAGACATTGAGCGGCAGGTCTGCCGAGTCGACCAACCCGCGTACGAAGCGCAGATAGCGCGGGAGAATGTCGGCATCGTCGGTGATGAAGACGCGCCGAACGTAAAGCTTCATATGCCCTTTGCGATCCTGATCGAAGAGATCGAACGGACGCGAACCGGGAACGAAGGCGAGAACGCTGTATTCCTGCCGACCCTCGGCGCGGAAATGGATCGTCGCGGCCGGATCGTTATACTGGCCGGCGATGCCGCGATAGAAATCCGTATATTCCTCGGGCTTGATCTCGCTCTTCGGCTTAACCCACAGGGCCGTACCGTCCGCGATGTCACGCGCCTCTGCCGCGGGCTTCTCGACAAGCGAAATCGGCACAGGCACATGACCGGATTGCGACTTCACCAGACGTTCGAGCTGATAGGATTCAGTATAGGAGGCGGCGTCCTCCATGAGGTGAAGTACAACGCGGGTGCCGCGCTGTGGTGCTTCGTCAAGCGCAGCCGGGCCAATCTCAAAAGAACCCTTGCCGTCGGAGGACCAGCGCCAGGCTTCCTCGCTTCCGGCCTGGCGGCTGATCACGTCCACTTTGTCAGCCACCATGAAGGCGGAGTAGAAACCGACGCCGAACTGGCCGATCAGTTGTGCGTCTTCGCCCGTCTTGCCGGATTCGATGCGTTCCATGAAGGCGCGTGTGCCGGAACGAGCGATCGTGCCCAGCGCCTCCGCCATTTCGTCGCGGCTCATTCCGATGCCGTTGTCTTCCACGACGAGTTGCTTCTTGTCGGGGTCGGCGGCGATGGTAATGCGCGGCTTCGGATCATCGCCCAGCAGCTCCGGACGGCCGATCGCCTCGAAGCGAAGCTTTTCGCAGGCGTCGGCGGCGTTGGAGATCAGCTCGCGCAGAAAGATATCGCGGTCGGAATAGACCGAATGCACCATCATATGGAGCAGCCGCGAGACGTCCGCCTCGAAGGTTCTGGTTTCCGTCGCCGTGGTGTCTGTCGTCATCTCGAAGTCCCTGTGCCGTCTATCTACAAGTCGCGTTCAGTCGTGTTTTTCAGGCCCTGACATCTATCCTGGAAGCGCTTCCGGTCGATACCACAGGCGTCGGCAAATCCATATTCGGAACAAGGATATCGTTGCGGAGAGTGAAGGCGACGAATGTCGATCGCACCGTCTCCGCATCAACCTCGCCGGCAATGCCTGCCCTGCAGGCATTGAGAGCAACGGAATGAGCGCTGTTGCGGCTGACAGCAGGCCAGTCCTGCAACAGGGCGTAGGCTTCCATCACAGTCTCGATCCGCACCGGCAAACCCATGCCGACCAGGACGGTGACGGGTTCCTCAAAGCGGGTGTGTTGCATGGCTCGAAGCTCCTTTCCGTTGTCCCGGTATCAGTGTGGGGCGTGCGCCGGCCGCGTTTGGGGCGCGACGCGGATAGGGAAACTGCGCCGTAATGCTGTCCAGCCCCGGGCGCCTGATTGCGGGCGTGGCGATGTCGACATCCGTCAGCTTGATCGGCCTGATGTCCCGGGTGGGTTCCGGCTTACTCAGGCTGGGCGGCGGCAACGCCCTGTGGGCCTTGACCAGTGCCTCAAGCCACGCAGTAATTGCAATCGGTGCACGCGTCCGTCCGTCAAGCCAAGCTGTGACGTCGATTTCGGGACACCCAAGCTGCTCGGCGAGGTCTGTCGCGCTCCATCTCAGGATCTTCAGACATTCACGCAATCGTCCTGGAATCATGTTGAACCTCCCTTGCGGTTTTGGTGGAGCTCGCGAGCTTCCATCATCCTCAAGACCGGAAAGGCCCCGCCCGGAAGCGAGGCCTGCGATTCACAATCCGCGGCTCGCAGATGTCCCGGATGATGCCGACACATGCTGCGCAGCGAGGAACATCAGCGTCGAAGCGGCGGTGCGGCGGCTCCAGCCGGCGGCTTCGGCCATGTCGAGCAGGCCGTCCAGCAGCGGATTCAGTGCGCTCCTGCACTCCGTTTCGTAGGCCAGAAATTCGTTTGCCGCGTGTGTCGGAGCCGGAACGTTTCCAAGACCCGTCATCATATTCATGGCACCCTCCGAAGTAGGCCTGAGGGACGCCCGCTCCCGGTACGGGAACGGGCGTCTTCATCTATCCCTCAGAAGTCCATCCCACCGGCGCCCGGCATGGCGGGAACCGGCGCTTCCTTCTTGGGCTTCTCGGCTACCATCGCCTCGGTGGTCACGAGCAGGCCGGCGACCGAAGCGGCGTCCTGAAGGGCCGTGCGCACCACCTTTGCCGGGTCGATGACACCCTGCTTAAACAGATCACCGAACTCGTCGGTCTGGGCGTTCCAGCCCCAGCCGAACTCGGTTTTCTCGCGCAGCTTGCCGACGATAATCGAGCCTTCCGCACCGGCATTCTCGGCGATCTGGCGCACCGGCGTTTCGATGGCGCGGCGCACGATCTCGACCCCGGTCTTCTGATCGGCATTGTCGGTCTGGACCTTGTCGAGAGCTTTAGCCGCGCGGAGCAGCGCCACGCCGCCACCGGGCAAGACGCCTTCCTCGACCGCCGCGCGGGTCGCATGCAGTGCGTCGTCGACACGGTCCTTGCGCTCCTTGACCTCCACCTCGGTGGAGCCGCCGACGCGGATGACGGCAACACCGCCTGCGAGCTTGGCCAGCCGCTCCTGCAGCTTCTCGCGATCGTAGTCGGAGGTGGTTTCCTCGATCTGGGCCTTGATCTGGGCAACACGGCCCTGGATTTCCTCCTTCTTGCCGACACCATCGACGATGGTGGTGTTCTCCTTTTCGATCACCACATTCTTGGCGCGGCCCAGCATCTGTAGGGTGACGTTCTCCAGCTTGATGCCGAGGTCTTCCGAGATCGCCGTGCCGCCGGTGAGGATAGCGATATCCTCCAGCATGGCCTTGCGACGATCGCCGAAGCCCGGAGCCTTGACGGCCGCGACCTTGAGGCCGCCGCGCAGCCTGTTGACGACCAGCGTGGCCAAGGCCTCGCCCTCGACGTCCTCGGCGATGATCAGCAACGGCTTGCTCGACTGGACCACGGCCTCGAGCACAGGAAGCAGTGCCTGAAGGTTGGAGAGCTTCTTCTCGTGGATAAGCACATAGGGCTCTTCCAGCTCGACCCTCATCTTGTCCTGGTTGGTGATGAAGTAGGGGCTGAGATAACCGCGGTCGAACTGCATGCCCTCGACCACTTCCAGTTCCGTCTCGGCGGTCTTGGCTTCCTCAACGGTGATGACACCCTCGTTGCCGACCTTCTGCATGGCCTCGGCAAGGAAACGGCCGATCTCCGCGTCGCCATTGGCAGAGATGGTGCCTACCTGGGCGATCTCGTCGTTCTTCGTCACCTTGCGCGCATTGACCTTCAATTCTGCCACCACCGCATCGACCGCCTTGTCGATGCCGCGCTTGAGGTCCATCGGGTTCATGCCCGACGCGACCGCTTTGGCGCCTTCCTTTACGATCGCCTGGGCCAGAACCGTGGCGGTCGTGGTGCCGTCACCGGCCAGGTCGTTGGTCTTGCTCGCCACTTCGCGCACCATTTGCGCGCCCATGTTCTCGAACTTGTCCTCAAGCTCGATTTCCTTAGCGACGGTGACGCCGTCCTTGGTGATGCGGGGTGCACCGAACGACTTGTCGATGACGACGTTGCGGCCCTTGGGACCGAGTGTCACCTTCACCGCATTGGCGAGGATATCAACGCCACGCAGCATCTTATCGCGGGCTTCGGTATGGAACTTTACTTCCTTTGCAGCCATTGGATCACTCCTTCAATTCCAGGCAGCTTTCGTTGACTGATTGACGTTCGAAGAAGCCGTCAGGCGGCCTTCTTCAGCGTGGCTGTCTGCTCGATCACGCCCATCACGTCGCTTTCCTTCATGATGATCAGGTCTTCGCCGTCGAGCTTGATCTCGGTGCCCGACCATTTGCCGAACAGGATGCGATCGCCCGCCTTGACGTCGAGCGGCTGAAGCTGCCCGGCTTCGTTGCGTGCGCCGGGGCCGACGGCGATGACCTCGCCTTCCTGCGGCTTTTCCTTGGCGGTGTCGGGGATGATGATGCCGCCGGCCGTCTTTTCGTCGGCTTCGATGCGGCGGACCAGGATACGGTCATGCAATGGACGGAACGCCATTTTCGTTCTCCTCGTGGACAAACAGATTTTTGAGGTTCCTCCGTACC
>JBARWP010000439.1:0-4781 GCA_049646905.1 Pseudaminobacter sp.
GTCCGAAATCAGGCAGGAGGCGATGGCCGCGCTCGAGCGCGTGCGGCTGACACATGCCGCACAGAAAATGCCAGGCATGATGTCCGGCGGCGAGCAGCAGCGCATTGCCTTTGCGCGTGCCGTGGTCATCAAGCCGAGTCTGCTGCTGCTCGACGAACCGTTCAGCAATCTCGATGCAAGGCTGCGTCAGGAAATGCGCGGCGAACTGCTCGAACTGCTGGCCGGCCTGCCGATCGCCACCGTCATGGTCACGCACGATCAGGAGGAGGCGATGGCGATCGCCGATCGCATCGTCGTCATGCGCGCCGGCCGTATCCAGCAGATCGGTACGCCGGGCGAAATATACAGTTCGCCGATGAGCCTGTTCGCCGCCCGTTTCATCGGCGACAGCAATACGTTTTCCGGCAAGGTGGCGGACGCTGACGGAAATGGCGTGGAGGTGGAGATAGCCGGGCTCGGCCACATCCGCGGCAGGAACCACGGGCTGAGCGTGGGCGACAAGGCCGAAATTCTGGTGCGCCCGCAGCATGTGATGTTGACGAAGCCCGGATCGGCAGAGGCCCGACGAAATGTCGTGCCCGCAACCGTCGAACGCGTGCTGTTTCTCGGCCATCGCACAGAGATACATGCCCGCCTCGGCAACGGCACCATGTTCATTGTCTGGGCGCAGGAACATGGCGGCCCCGATGTTCAGCCGGGCGCGGCGGTGACGCTCGCCTGGAATGTGGCCGACACTTTCGCTTTTCCTGGCGCGGGTTGACCAGATGCGGCTCGACACAATATCGCTGAAGGGCTGGCTGGCGCTTGCGCTGGTTCCGCTCGCCATCTTCGCCGTCTTTTACGTGATTCCCGTTTTCCAACTGTTCTGGTTGAGCCTCAGCCGGTTCGATCCCTCTGTCGGCATCATTCCCGCAGTCGATCCGGGCTACTTCATCGAATTCCTGACCGACGGCTATTATCTCGGAATTCTCGGGCGGACGGTGTTCGTCAGCCTTGCGGCCACGCTTGCCACCGCCATCCTGGCCTATCCGCTCGCAATCTATCTGTTGACCAGCAAGGGCTGGCGGCAGACCGGCTTGCTGATTGCGTTGGTGCTGCCGCTGGTTACGAGCAGCATCGTGGTTTCCTATGGCTGGCTCATCCTGCTCGGTCAGAAGGGCCTTGTGAACGACCTGGCGATGGGGCTCGGGCTCACCTCCGAGCCGCTTCAGCTGATGTACACCGATACCGGGATCGTCATCGGCCTGACCCATGTTCTGCTAGTCTTTATGACGCTGTCCGTCGCGGCCTCGTTGCAGGGCATCGACGCGAATCTGGCCAAGGCGGCACGCAGCCTTGGTGCCACGCCCTGGACGACTTTTCGCAAGATCACGTTCCCGCTTACGCTGCCGGGCCTGCGCACCGGTTGTCTGCTGGTGTTTTCGCTCAGCATGAGCGCCTATGCGACGCCGGTTCTGATCGGAGGATCGCGCCGCAAGGTGCTCTCCTATCTGATCTACCAGCAGAGCTCCAGTCTGCTGAACTGGCCGTTCGCGGCGGCGATGGCGGTTATTCTTCTGGTCAGCACGCTTGGGATCGTCGGTTTTGTGCGTCTCTACGAGCGGGTGCGCAAGAATGCGGCGCAGCGCGGCGCCGTTGCGGTGGAGGCAGGCCGATGAGCCATCGTGCCGACGGCAACATGCTTGAGAAGGCAAAGCGCGGGGCGCTTGCCGCCTACGTTCTCCTGCTGGCCATCTTTCTGGCCGCGCCCATCGTGGCGATCACGCTCGGCTCGCTAACGGCCAGCAACTACGTTTCGTTTCCGCCGCAGGGCCTCACCCTGAAATGGTATGGGGCGATCTTCTCGCAGCCGGTCTATCTGCGCGCGCTGCTGCTCAGCCTGGTCATCGCCTGTCTTTCGGCGACCGCCGCCATCGTCATCGGAGTTCTGGTCGCGCTGGCGCTGCATCGCTATCCGACGCGGCTCAACGTGCTGTTGCAAGGCTTCGTGCTTACCCCGGTGATGCTTCCTTCGATCTTCATCGGGCTGGCTTTCCTCATCTCCTATACGCGCATGGGATTCGGCGGCAGCGCCTTCGGCCTGTTCGCCGCGCATGTCGTGGTGGCAACGCCCTTCGCCGTGTCGCTGATCCTCCTCGGCGTGCGCGGCGTCAACCCGGTATTGGAAATGGCTGCGCGCAGCCTGGGAGCCTCGCCCTGGCGGGCGCGGCGGCTGATCACGCTGCCGCTGATCGCGTGGAGCATGGCGGCGGGCTGGAGCTTCGCCTTCATGATGTCGTTCGGCAGTCTTGAGATTTCGCTGTTTCTCAACACGCCCAAGACAGTCACGCTTCCGGTCGCGATCTACACGGCGCTCGAATGGTCGCCGCTCGATCCGATGCTGACGGCCATCTCGTCCGGCCTCGTGATCGTCACCCTGATCGTGCTGCTTTTGCTCGTCCGGACCGTCAAGATCGACCAACTGATGAAGCGGGGTGGCCAGTGAGCGCCTTCTTCGACTTCGCCGTCATAGGCGGCGGCCTTGTCGGCGCGGCGCTCGCACGCGGCCTTGCGCGCGAAGGGCTTCGGGTCTGCGTGCTCGACGAAGGTGACGTTGCCTATCGCGCCTCGCGCGGAAACTTCGCGCTGGTGTGGCTGCAGAGCAAGGGCATCAACATGCCCGCCTATGCCAACTGGACGCGCCGTTCCGTAGATTTGTGGCCGGCCTACGCGGCGGAGCTTCAAAACGAAACGGGCTTAGACGTCTCGCTCCAGCAGGAGGGTGGTTTCCACCTGGCCCTGTCGGATACCGAGATGGAGCGTCTCGTTACCATTGCCAGCCGTGTGAACGGCCAGCCGGGGGTTAATCCCTACCCCTATTGCGTCCTCGATGGGGAGGAGGTCCGCAGGCGGCTGCCGGGAGCAGGTCCCAACGTCGTCGGTGGAACCTATTCCCCGCTCGATGGGCACCTCAACGCGTTACGTCTCTACCGGGCGATGCACAAGGCGCTGCTGGTTGCCGGGGTTGACTATCGTCCGGGCAGCAAGGTTGCGCGCATCGACCATGCCGGCGGCTTTTCGCTGTCGATTGAGGGTGGCGGGAAGATCAGGGCTGAGCGCATCGCGCTCGCAGCAGGTCTGGACAATGTCCGCCTTGCACCGATGGTTGGGCTTTGCGCGCCCGTGCGTCCGCAGCGCGGCAATATCCTCGTCACGGAGAAGGTAGCGCCGTTCCTCAAGATACCTGTCCAGACCGTCCGCCAGACCGATGAGGGCAGCGTGATGATTGGCGATTCTCAGGAGGAGGCCGGGCTCCGCGAGGGAATAAACCGTGGCATCATGGGCGTCATGGCGGATCGTGCCGTGCGCATGTTTCCGGCCATCGCCAACCTCAATATCGTGCGCATGTGGGCGTGCCTGAGGGTGCTCAGCCCTGACGGCTTTCCGATTTACGACCAGTCGCTCACGCATCCGGGCGCCTTTCTGGCCACATGCCACAGCGGCGTGACGCTGGCCGCGGTGCATGCGGCGGTGCTCGCGCCGCACATGGCACGGGGCAGGCTGCCGGAAGAAGCGGGATCATTCAGTGCCGGGAGGCTGCATGTTTCGAAGACTGCCTGACGCACGAAGCGGTTTGGTATCGCTGACGATCGACGGCGCCGCATGTGTCGGTCGCCGGGGCGACAGCGTGGCCGCGCTGTTGCTAGAAACCGGCCACGCGGCCTGCCGCAAGAGCTCTGTCTCGGGCGAGCCGCGTGGTCCCTATTGCATGATGGGCGTCTGCTTCGAATGCCTGGTGGAAATCGACGGCGTTGCCAACCGGCAGGCCTGTCTGGTGCAGATTGCCGAAGGCATGAAAGTCACCACAGGCACCGGACTCCGCGAGGTGATGCCATGAACAGGCTGTCCGGAGTCGGGGAACTGCCCTCAACTTGCGACCTTGCGATCGTCGGCGCAGGACCGGCGGGCCTCGCCGCCGCCGCCGCCGCTGCGGAACGCGGGCTCGAGGTCTTGCTTCTGGATGAAAACCCGGCACCGGGAGGCCAGATCTATCGCGGGCTTGAGAACTCGCCCGCGCCGCGCCGCGAACTGCTGGGCAAGGATTACCAACGCGGCGATGCGCTGCTCTCCGCCGTTCAGGCAAGCCGGATTTCCTGGTTGCCGGGGGCATCTGTCTGGCTGGCTTCGTCCGATCTTGAGATAGGCGTGTCCAAAGATGCCGTCAGCCATATTTTCAGCGCACGGCATATCCTGCTCGCCACGGGTGCGTTGGAGCGGCCCTTTCCGATCCCCGGCTGGACGCTTCCCGGCGTAATGACTGTGGGTGCGGTGCAAGGGCTTCTCAAAAGTTCGGGGCTCGTGCCCGAGGGCCGTTTCGTGCTGGCCGGCACCGGGCCCCTGCTATGGCTGCTCGCCTATCAGTTGATCACGGCGAAAGCGCCGCCGCTGGCCATACTCGATACGACATTGCCCGCGATGCGTGCCGACGTCATGGCCGCTCTGCCTTCCTTCCTCGGTTCGCCTTATCTGCTCAAGGGCTTGCGGTTGATGCGCAAGGTCCGCAGCAAGGTCCGCGTCATCGGAGGGGTGAGCGAATTGCGAGCCATCGGCGAGGACCGGCTGCGCAGCGTCGCCTATCGGACGAGAAGCAGCCAGGCCGAAACGATAGACGTCGATGGCCTGTTCCTGCATCAGGGCGTCACTCCCAACATCAACATGGCCAATGCCGCTGGCTGTGACATGCGCTGGGACGAGGTTCAGCTCTGCTGGAAGCCGGTCACCGACGATTGGGGGCGCAGCAG
>JBARWP010000440.1:0-6427 GCA_049646905.1 Pseudaminobacter sp.
CGTCGCGGTTGCCGGGAACCTCGCCGCCATAGTCGCGCAGCAACGCTTCCGACAGCGCGATCACATTCTTGGCCTTGTTGCGCCACAACCCGATGGTGCAGATGTAATCGCCGACCTTGGCCTCGCCCAGGGCGAGCATCTTTTGTGGCGTATCGGCCATGGCAAAAAGCGGCCGTGTCGCCTTGTTGACCCCGGCATCCGTGGCCTGCGCCGAAAGCACGACGGCCACCAGAAGCGTGAAGGCGTTGACGTGTTCCAGTTCGCCCTTCGGCTCGGGCCGTTGCACGGCAAAGCGTCGGAATATCTCATGAATTTCGGCGGGCGTATAAAGCATGACGCGCCGCGAACGCCGGCTGGAAGCTTTCGGGCCTGTCTGCGGCTTTTTGGATTTCGCCGGATCTTTGGTCTTGGGGTTCTTCATGATCTTCCTGTAGTGTGCCCGCATGAGCCAGACAAATGCCGTATTCGCTGCCGATCAGCCGATTTTCCGGGCGTTGCTGACGCCCCACCGTTCGCTGGGCCGCACCGGTTTCTTTGTCCTGATGGCCGCACTTTCGACCAGTTGGCTTGCCACCGGTGCCTTCTTCCTGTCCAGTGGCGCATGGCCGGTTTTCGGTTTTTTCGGGCTGGATGTGCTGGCAGTGTATATCGCCTTCCGGTTGAACTATCGCGCAGCGCGCGCCTGCGAGGAAGTGTCCGTATCGCGCACCAGCCTTGATATCCGCAAGATTGCGCCGTCGGGGCGCACCGAGGCCCATCACTTCAATCCGTTTCGGGCGCGGTTCGCGGTCAAGCGGCATGACGAGATCGGCATCACCAATATGGCGGTCGAGGCGCCGGGTCGCAGTGTGTCGATCGGCAGCTTCCTCAACCCCGACGACCGTGAGAGCTTTGCCAAGGCGTTCTCCCGGGCCCTGGCGACCGCGAAAACATACTGAAAACAGCCAGCCGCCGCAGGAAACGGGTGGAGATCGCGCCCTCGAGACGCAATATTGCGCTCAAGGAGATTGTTCCATGAATACACAAACCGCGATCCTGCAACAGGAAATCACCCCCCAAGGCGGCGACTATGAGAAGGTGCGCCGGGTGATCGAGAAGATCAGCCTCGACTATCGCGACCAGCCGTCGCTGGAGGCCCTTGCCGCTGAAGTAGGCGAAACGCCCACCGGCCTGCAGAAACTGTTCACGCGGTGGGCAGGCCTCTCGCCGAAGGGCTTCCTCCAGGCCGTGACGCTGGATCACGCCCGCCGGCTGCTCGATTCGGGCATGCCATTGCTCGAAACGGCCCTTGAAGTCGGCATGTCCGGTCCCGGGCGCTTGCACGACCTGTTCGTGACGCATGAGGCGATGTCGCCGGGCGCATATAAGACGCGGGGCGCCGGCCTCACCATCCGCTATGGTTTCCACATATCGCCTTTCGGCGTGGCGTTGATCATGGTCACGGATCGAGGTCTTGCCGGCCTCTCCTTCAACGATGCCGGCGGCGAACGGGCAGCCTTCGCCGATATGTCGGCGCGGTGGCCGAACGCGAACTATGTCGAGGACATGGCTGCTACCGCACCTTACGCCGCCCGCATCTTCGACCCATCGCGTTGGCGCGCGGAGGATCCGCTGCGTGTCGTCATGATCGGCACGGATTTCCAGCTTCGCGTCTGGGATGCGCTGCTCAAGATTCCCATGGGTACGGCGCGGACCTATTCCTCGATCGCGGCCGAGATCGGCTCTCCGGCAGCGTGCCGTGCGGTTGGCGCGGCCGTCGGGGCCAATCCGGTGTCCTTCGTCGTGCCCTGCCATCGGGCGATCGGTAAATCCGGTGCACTGACCGGCTATCATTGGGGGCTGACGCGCAAGCGGGCGATCCTTGGCTGGGAAGCCGCCCAGGTCTCCAACCAGGCCTCAGCCAGAGCCTGATGATGGCAATGTGGATCTAAAATGGATAGCCTCCGGATCGAGCCAATCCGGAGGCGCTTTCTTGATCACCATTATAGGTTCCATCAATCTGGATCTTATCGCATCCGTCGAGCGGTTGCCTGCGCCCGGTGAGACCGTGCTGGGCGACGATTTCAGGACGACTCCCGGCGGCAAGGGCGCCAATCAGGCGCTGGCCGCAGCACGTGCCGGTGCGCAGGTCCGCATGATCGGCGCCGTCGGCAAGGACGCATTCGCGGCGGAGGCGCTGGCCTGCCTGAAGGAAGGCAAGGTCGATCTTTCGGGCGTGGCGGAAATGCATGCCGCCACCGGCATCGCGCTCATCCTCGTTGCGGCCAATGGCGAAAATACCATTGCCGTGGTCCCCGGCGCGAACGCTTCGGTGCTTCCCGGCGACACGGCCAAGATGTTTCCCGAAAAAGGCGGCATCGTTCTGCTGCAACTGGAGATTCCGCTCGCCACCGTCGAAGCCGCGCTCGACGCGGCGCGGGCAGCGCAAGGCATCGCTATCCTCAACACCGCGCCGTTTCGTGCCGAAGCCGCACCGTTTCTCGCCGAAGCTGACTATATCGTCGCCAACGAGACCGAGTTCGACTTTTATGCCGAGGCGCTTGGGTTGAGCGGTAGCGGTCGCGACGCGCGCATGAAAGCATTCGCCGCGCAGACAGGACGGGTCATCATCGTCACCCTCGGCGCGGAAGGCGTGCTGGCGGCAACGCCGGACGGCTTCCTGACCATACCGGCGTTGAAGGTGACGCCGGTGGATACCATCGGGGCAGGGGATACATTCTGCGGCTATCTGGCGGCCGGCCTGTCGCAGGAACTCACGCTGGAAGAAGCACTGAGCCGTGCCGCTGTGGCCGGTTCGCTGGCCTGCCTGAAAAAAGGCGCGCAACCAGCAATTCCCCTAGCCGCGGACGTGGATGCGGCGTTGTCGCCTATGTGACCTGATGCCTTACAACCGGCCGATTCGTTCCATCAGCAGGTCGAAAAAGCCGTCATCGTCGATATCGCGCATCACCAGCGCATTCTTTTTGCGCTCTGTCACGCCCCACCAGTCGATCACGGTCATGCCCATGGTGAGTTCCGATGCCGTCTCGACGGTCACGTTGCAATGCCGGCCTTTGAAGAGGTCCGGCTTCAGCAGATAGGCAATCACGCAAGGGTCGTGCAGCGGGCCGCCGTCGGTGCCGTATTTTTCCTCGTCGAACCGCTCGAAGAACTCCAGCATCTCTGCCGTCGCGATACCGGCCCTGTTGCCGAGCGCACGGAAGGCGGCGATCCGCTTGGCCGTCGTCAGCGCCTTGTGGGTGACGTCGAGCGGCATCATGACGATCGGAACGCCTGAGCGCAGGACCACATCGGCGGCCTGTGGATCGACATAGATGTTGAACTCGGCCGCTGGCGTCACATTGCCGCCTTCGAAGAAACCACCGCCCATCAGCACGATCTGCTTGATCCGGGACGTAATTTTCGGCTCGCGGATCAGGGCAAGCGCGACATTGGTGAGAGGCCCCAGCGGGCACAGCGTTACGGTGCCGCTATCCTCCCGCAACAGAGTTTCGATGATGAAATCGACCGCGTGCTGCGGCTGCAACTCCATGGTCGGTTCCGGCAATCGTGGTCCGTTGAGGCCCGTCTGACCGTGGACCTCCTCTGCGGTGACCAGTGAACGCATCAGCGGCCGGTCGGCACCGGAAAAAACCCTGGTTTCAGGTCTGCCGGCCAGTTCGCAAACCTTGCGGGCATTCGTCTGCGTCAGCTTCAACGGGACATTGCCGGCAACGGCGGTGATGCCGAGGATCTTTAGTTCCGGACTCGCCAGTGCCAGCAGGAGCGCGACGGCGTCGTCCTGCCCGGGATCGGTATCAATAATGATCTTCTGCGTGGCGGACATTTCCGTCTCCGTGTGGGCAGATAAGTTGCAGGCTTGAACTTGTTCGCGTGGCGGACCATATCAGGACCAGCGGGAAAAATGCCATCCGGGTTTTCTCGCAAAGGTCGCTCTTAGAGGACACGAAATGAGCCGAATGACTCCCTTTTCGAGCCCGCTTCTGCTCGGGTTCGATACGATGGAAAAGACGCTCGAACGGTTGGCGAAATCGGGCGACAGCTATCCGCCCTACAATATCGAGCGCATCCGCAAGGCCGAAGGTGGAGATCAGTTGCGCATAACGCTGGCGGTGGCCGGCTTCAGCGAAGCGGATCTCGAAGTCACCACCGAAGAGAACCAACTGGTCGTGCGCGGCAGGCAGAGTGACGAGACGGAGCGGGAATTCCTGCATCGCGGCATAGCCGCAAGGCAGTTCCAGCGAACGTTTGTCCTGGCTGACGGGATGCGGGTGACCGGTGCGGAGCTCAAGAATGGTCTGCTGTCGGTCGATCTCGAACGACCCGAGCCCGAGCGGTTGGTACGGAAAATAAACATTTCGGTGAAAGACTGATCGTCGCCCGCCGGAACGGAAAGCTCTAAAGCGGGTTGGTCACTAGGGACGCCCCGCAATCAGGAGGCTATCATGACTTATAGTGATACGAGACACGCCCTCACAGATGCCGAACTCGCCCATCTCGGCGAAGGCACGGTAGCCTATCTCCGCGAAATCGACAGTGAGGAACTCAAGGGCAAGTTTCCGGGTCTGCCGGAGATTGCGCCCGGAACGCGGCTGTGGGCCCTTTTCGCGGCGAACGGCCAGCCGATCCTCCTGTCGGATGAACGCGATCGCGCGCTGGCGGGAGCCCTGGAAAACGACCTTACGCCGGTTTCCATCCACTAAGACTTCCTATCCGAAACGAAAGGGCGGTCGAATGACCGCCCAGTCCGATTGGCTCTGACATGACTGCGCTTCAGGCAGCGTCAGCCTGTTTTTCAGCAAGAAGCGCGTGAATTGCCGCGGCATCGCGCGTCCCGCGGATCTTGGTGACGGTATCGGCGTCGCGAAGCACGCGCGCGATGCGTGACAGCGCCTTCAGATGGTCGGCACCGGCACCTTCTGGCGCAAGCAGCAGGAAGACCAGATCGACCGGCTGATCGTCCAGCGCCTCGAATTCAACCGGCACTTCAAGCCGGGCGAAAACGCCGGTGATGCGGTTGATTCCGGCCAGCTTGCCATGCGGAATGGCGATGCCGTTGCCCACGCCGGTGGATCCCAGTCGTTCGCGCTGGAGGATGATATCGAAGACTTCACGCTCCGGTATGCCGGTCACGGCCGCCGCGCGCTCGGCCAGCAATTGCAAAAGCTGCTTTTTGGAGTTCGCCTTCAAGGCGGGCATGATTGCCTTCACTTCGATCAGATCGCTCAGATCCATGCCAATGTCCTTTCTGCATCCGCGCCGCCAACCCCAAGGTGACGGATCGGTTCAGGAAATCTTGCCTATCCCTGCGAGACTTTCGTCGTCGAAGGGTCGATCCATCCGATATTTCCGTCAGGCCTCCGATAAACGATGTTGATTTGGTCGTTCCCCGCATTGCGAAACACGAAAACCGGGTTGTCGCTGGTGTCGAGCTCGATCACCGCCGATGCCACCGACATGGTCTTCAGCGCGACGCTCGATTCGGCAACGACAGCCGGGGCATAGTCGCCCGGCAGGTCTTCCTCGTCGTCCGCAAGCGGCGTCATGATCGTATAGGCTATGTCCGTGACAGCCCCGTTCCCGCCCTTGGGGCTGTAGGATTTCAGCCGCCGCTTGTAGCGGCGGAGTCGTTTCTCGAAGCGTTCGGCAGCCGCATCGAAAGCTGCGGTCGGTTCCTGAGCCTCGCCGGCGGCCTGGAGCGATGTTCCCGTATCGAGCCGGATCATGCAGTCGGCAGAAAAACGCGAGCCCGACTTCACCACCGTCACATGTCCGGAAAAACCGCCGTCGAAATATTTCTCGATGGCTTCACCGATTCGTCCTTCGATGCGCGTGCGAAACGCATCGCCGATGTCCATGTGCTTTCCCGATATACGTAAATTCATCTGAAAACTGACCTTCCTTGCCCAGACTTCAAACTGGTTGGAGTTTATACCCGTGGCAGGTGCGCACAAGCTTCGGGGCGGGTTTCACGCCGATTTAAGTCCGAACTTTCCGGTTAATCACAGGCCGTCTCCCGACGGGGCATTTATCTGCAGGCAAAACCGCCGGTCCCATGCGGGCGGCCTTCTAGTCACTTCATTGGCGATTGTCAATGAAGGGTAAATGACACACCCTTCAGCGCCGTGCGATCGCCATGGCGCGCTTCTCCCGGCGGCGCTGGACGGAGGACGCAATACCCATGGCTTCCCGATATTTCGCCACGGTTCGCCGGGCGATTTCGATGCCGTCCTGCTGCAAAAGGCTGACGATATCGTCGTCGGAAAGGATTTCGGAGGCATTCTCCGCGTCGATGAGCTGCCTTATGCGATCGCGCACGGCCTCCGAGGAATGCGCATCCCCCCCGTCGGCCGAGGCGATTGCCGCGGTGAAGAAGTAGCGCAGCTCGAACACGCCGCGCGGGGTCAGCATGTATTTGTTGGCCGTC
>JBARWP010000441.1:0-6366 GCA_049646905.1 Pseudaminobacter sp.
CCGACATTGAGCGCACGAACGGCGCTATCTCTGATCGATGGTTGAGCCACGCCTTGTGATAGGCATTCGCTTCTTTCCACTTGGCGGCGTCGAAGAAATGAGCGCCATCCGCACTCATTGGAACGCCGGCCAGCACGATCCGATCACAACCGCATTCCAGCGCGACCTTGACCGCGAACAGGCCGGACGAACCGGCCCAGTCATCTGTCGTTCGATCTATCCGGGCCTCAACCTTGCCGTTCGGCCCGGATGCCTTATGCGCCCACGTCTGCGGCTCGTTGAAGCCGTTGCGGCTACGCTCGTTGAGCCAGCGGTGCAGGAATTCAGGATGCAGCGTTGCTGCGATATCCAGATGCCAAGCCCATGCGCCGATCATGTCGTTGACCGCGATGGTCAGGTCCGGGCGGAACAGATCGAGAGCCTTGGCGCTATCGGTCAAGACGGACGACGCGCCGCCGAGTATCAGCGCACTCCGCACGCCCGCAACATCGCATTGGCGCGGCGGATCATGCGAGAGGCTTCCCCGCTTGTCTTGGGCGGCTTCACCGGGCCGCAATTCACCTGAGCCGCCCGCACCGCGCGCTCATACAGACCGCGCTCTTCATCTGTCCAGCGGTGCTTGTGCCGTCCAAGCGCTACGCCCAGCGCATCCAGCGCATCGACAACGATATTCCGCGACCGGCTCCCGCCAGTCTGTGCCTTCTTCGCCATGTCACACCCTCTCAAATGCCAGCCACGTCCCTTCGACGTGCCGGATGTCGGATCCATTTGCGCGAAACCGTTCCAGCACCTTGCGGACATCGACCGTGTCTTGTCCGTGGTAGTCGTGCCAGATGATGATGCCTTCAGGCCGGACGATCTGCCGCGCCAATAGCGTGTCGTGCAGCACCGCCTCAAAGCCATGGTCGCCGTCGATAAACACGGCGTCGAACAGGCCGGGAAAATCGCTCTCGCTCAAATCCATCGAGCCGCGCGGACGCAGCATCAGTTCGAACCGGCCGTCACCCGACGCCAGATGGCCCGGCTTCTCCGGTACTTCCTTGCGCTGCACCTCTCGCGCCGTGACGTAGCCGGGCGGGACATCAACCCCAATGTATTTCTCGATGCCATCTACGTTGGCGAGAATGGCCTTGGCAGTGCGGCCCTCGTTGACGCCAATCTCAATCACTGCCTTGGGCGAGACGCTGCGGACCAGCGCGATCAGAACCTCCAATTCTCCGGGATTCATGAAGCGCTTGGTCAACCCACTCCAATCGATCGGCCTGACGTCAAGCTGCGACTGCATTACAATAGGAAGACGCAGTGAAGTAGCCGCATCGCTCATGTCATCATCTTTCTTAGAACTGCCACGGTTTCCGACAGATACGGCTCCGCCGCCGGAGCAAAGATCGGCTCACTTGTTTGCTTAAGTTCCCCGGCCCTGATGACGCCGATGCCAAAGGGCGCGCAGGTCAGTGCCCGAGAATCTATCGACGCTACACAGACTGAAGCGCCAAGGCTCGCAGCTGGTATTGCGCTATGGATGCGACCAGAAAGCACCCTGCGCGCCCGCGACATCGCGGCAAGCAGCGAAGGCGGATCGCTGATCAACTCGACATCGAGACCAGCGCGGGAGGCCGCGTCATAATCACCGAGTGTTGGCGCAATGATCTTGAAGCCCGATTCCACAATAAAGCCGTCAAGCGGCATGTTCGGGCCGAGAACAACGATATCAGTTGTTTTCTCGGCCGCGGCACAAACACCATAATGCCGGGCGGCCCACCAACTCGAACATGGCAGCAGAACCGAGTGTATTCCGGCGCGCTCGCAGACCGCCTGCATCAGCGCATCGCGCGCTATCACATCGCTTAGCTTGGCGAGTCGCTCCATATTTCTGCGGTTGCGTGGGTGACTCAGAAGTCGCTCCGCGGCACCTTCAATCGTTTCCACACTCCCGATACAGGCGCCCGCCCAGCCGTCCACAACCTTGACGCCAGAGGCTTGCAGCCCCACGAGGCGATCAAGTATGCCGTCCTCCCACCACGAATCTTCCGACAGTGTTATGCGCGGATTGCCGCAAAGGATCGCTGCATCACAGGTAGCAGCCGCTCGCCAGTGACTCTCCACGTCTCGCAACATTTCGATGCGGACGATAACCGCATCCGGGAACGCCTGATAAAGCAACCATCGGATGCCAGCCGTGATAATGGCGCAGCCCGGATTGTCATCGCACCCAGTTTCGCCGGGGCAAATCAGGGCAATCCTCATACGTGTTCGCCAACGAATGACAAGAGCGCGTCTGTTGCGCTCGACATGTCAATCGTCTTTGACCTCACCTCATGTTTGAAGTCGTCTATCGGATTGATCGGCTCAATGCCGAGATATGACGAATAGCGGGCACCAGCCGAGAACGAATAGGCGCGCTCATAGCCACCGAAGATCGAGACGACGGGCGTTTCAACGGCCTGAGCCAGGATCACCGCGAAACCGGGCGAGCAGAACGCCAGCGACGCCAGAGAAAACAGCCCGGCCAGCGCCTCGAAGTCGAGTTCGCCGCCGTGAAACTTCTGATCGGCCGCGATACGATGGCCCGCGATCCATTCGACGCCCGGCACCAGATCGGCAACAGAGACGACGTGAAACCGCTCTCTGATGCTCAGAAACAGATCAAGGTAAGCGTCACTATCCGGGTTACGTGCAGCGCAGCCCTTCCACTCGGTCCGCTCGACCAGCGGCCGGTAGACCATGATCGGCTTTGACGGCGAGCCGATGAATGACCGCGCCTTGTCCTGCCACGCCTCCGGCACGGGCAACCGAAAATCCGACTTGTCGTAGTCACAACCCGTATTGGCGCACATCGCGCCGAGAACCGAACCGTGCCTCTTCACCTCATCCGGTCGATACCAGACAACCACCTCTTTCGCGCCGGCTGGCGGCCGGTCCTGACAGAATATTCCGGCCTCACGCTTGGCGTTCTTGGCCTGCGTCCGCAGCGACGTCGGCTTGTGAACGATCCTCAACCCTTGCCCGACCAGATCGTAATATGGTGCGACCCACGACGATTCCAGCCAGACCTGACCGCGAACCATAAGCTGACGCAGCAAGGCGCGCTGATGCAGATTGTCGCCAAGACCGAACATGCCATGGACGACGATGTCCATCATGACAACCTTGCAAACTCGCCGTGCATTTCTACAGCGGCAGAACAATATGCAGCATGAGCTTTTCTTGGGTCGTCGAAGTAACCGAGAAACCTGGTCATTCCGCGTGCTTTGATGATCGCTCGATACTTCCTGGCACGCTTGTTGTAGTTGACCCCTTTGAAGCCGGTTGAATTCACACGCTGCAATCTGACATTGCACCGATTCTGCGAGCCATCAGCCTCACGAAGATTCTCGATCAAGTTATTCTTTTTGTTGCAATCTACATGGTCCAATTGTCCGGCCGGTACGCGCCCGTAATGGAACAGAAACACGAGTCGGTGCGCCTTATATCGTTGGCCGTCTAGGCCGATAACCAGATAACCATCCTTGTCTTCCGCCCCAGCCAAACTGCCGGCCTTGGCCTTGGATCGCGAAACCTTCCAAACAAGGCCTTGGTGCGGAATGCTATACTCAAATAGCTCCCGCACCCTCTGTTGCGTGGGGTAATTGCGCGTAAGGTCGCTCACTCTGCCGGCTCGTCTTCCGCTTGCTCAACCGGCAGGCCCGTCACCGGGTCGATCTCCTTCTCCGGCTCAAGCCCTTGCTGATCGGCAGCGACCAGTTCCTCTTCTTCCTCGAAAGATCGCTCCGCGCTGATGAGTTCGCCACGCTGCAAATTCTCGAACAGCGACAACTTCGACATGCCGCCGGCCTGCCAGACCTTGACCAGATTGGCTGCGGCCTGCGGGTCCATGAGTTGATCGACGAATTGCAGGTTCGGGGTGACGATCACCTCGTCAGGATTGGCGCCGATGATCGTTGCGACGTACCGCAGAGCCTTTTCCAGCCCCGCCGCGCTGGCTTGGCTGATCGTGGTGAGCGTTGCGGTCTGAGCCGTGTAGCGAAGCCTGAGCGCGTCCCCGCTCTCCGCGGTGCGCTTCTCGCTATCCAAGAGCCTTGCGCCAGCAGCGATGGCGTTCTGCTTCTCCGCTGCCAAAGCCCGTTCGTGAGCCTGAATGCCAGTCCCGCTTGGCCCGACATACTTGAAATCGGGCGTCATGTTCGGCTCGCCCTTGAGCACCAACACAACGCCAGCACCGACAGCATCCGGCGCATCGCCATTGATGACCGTGGCGGTTTCCTGTCCCGTCATGAACAGTTGCCAGCGGTAATCGGCCGATAGTTGATACTGAGCGATCACGGACCGCGCCACACCGATCAGCGGCGGTTCCTCCGGCGCAACGGCCAAGTCCTTCGCGCCGATCACCACGAATGGAATTTCGGTCAGGGCCTTTCCGCCTCGCGCCTGCAATTCGTCGGGCTGCTTCTCGTCAGGCGTCGTTCCGGTGTAGGTCTCAACCTTGTAACGAGCGCCATCCAGCGTCAGGACGCGGTAGCGCTGCTCATCGGTCCATTCGAACCCGTTGCGAACCGGCGCGCTTTCATCCAGCACGTAGAAATCGCGATCATCTGACCAATTGATCAGCGCCTCTGCGGTGTAACCCGCCAGATACGGCAGCCCCGCCGCTTCCTGCGATCCCGTCACCAAGAGGCTGTAGCGGCCCATGAGCAGCAGATCGGACGTGATCCGGCGGTGCAGCGCCTCAAGAGTCAGGCCGTCCTTGGTGGCTTTCTCCCATAGCCCTTGCATCGCATCGGGCATTTCGATCTTGGATTCGACCCGATGGATCACCCCCACCATGCCAGCGAGCGTCTGCGCCACGCTATCGGGCACCTGAGCGCGGGTCTGATAGATCGCGTAGTAACCGACGCCCTTGTCATCCTGAGCACGAAACCCGGACGGCATGGGCAGATAGGTTTCGCCGGTTTCCTTGACGGCCTTCTCACCTCGGGCAACGTCTCTCATGAGACGCCATTCGTCGCGGCGATCCGACCAGTCTGGATGCTTTGCGTCCACGCCCATTTAGATCAGTCCCTTAACGGTCGTGGTCTTGGTTTCTGGATTTCCCAGCATCAGCGACGTTAGCGCCCACACCAGCGCGTCGATCCGATCAGGCGACGGCATGTCGCCCAGCGGCTCCCAAGTCGCCATTTGATCTTCCAGTTCTGCGAATGTGCCGGCGTGGCTAACCCGGTTCTGTTCGTAGAGCGCCGCGATCGGCTCCGCTCGAGCGTTCTTTCCCCGCGTGGCATGGACAATGGTTACTGGCACCCTCGGATTAACGCTGTGCAGCGTATGCCGCACCAGATCTCCGCCTTGATTGCCTTCCGCGACGATCCGATCCGCCTTGAGACTATCGAATTGTTCGATTGCCTTCCGCGCCCAAGCGTCGGGCGAATACCGCCCCGATGAATCCGCCAGCACATAGCCGCGCCCATCGACGCCCAGAGCCGCCGCTACGATGCCGGTTAGGTTGCTCTCGGCCTTTGCCGTCACAGCCGGATCAACCGCCACCACGACCCGCTTAAACGCTGGCAACGGGCCTTTGAGCCGCGCCGCTTCCAGCATATCGCGGGTCCACAGCGCTCCCTCAGCCTCTTCCAATAACTCGGCGTGAAGCTCTTGCCGCCCTAGACGGGTGCCCTCGTACTTGTCCTTGACCGATTGCAGAAACGTCGGGGCAAGGTTCGCGGCGTTGTCGAACGTGCTCCCGCGCGTGACGACGGTGCGCTTGTCCTTAATCAGTTCCCGCAGCAGGCTTACCGGCTTCGGCGTCGTCGTAATGCAAACCCTCGGCCGATCTCCCAGCCGGAGCCCAAACATCGCCATATCCCACGTCTCGCGCAGATATTTCCACGCCGCCAACTCATCGGCCCACATCACACCGGCTTGCGGGCCGCGAAGGCGCTCCGGTTCTTCCGCCGAGAACAACGTCGCAATTGCGCCATTCGCCCATGTCAGGCGGCGTTTGGACGGCTCATAAGACGGCCTGCCCAGCAGATCGCCGTCGTTGGCGCGATCACCCGCCCAGCACACCGAGAGAATGCCGCTCTCGCCTTCCACCATGACATCGCGGGCATCGGATGCGGTCGGCGCAATCAAATGCACCCGCATCGCTCCCGCCTTGATCTGCTCCCGGACCCACTCGGATCCGGTTCTGGTCTTTCCAAACCCGCGACCCGCGAGGATCAGCCAAATGTGCCAGAGCGTCCCGTCCTCTTTTGCATCGGGCGGCGCGATCTGGCTGTCACGAGCGAAGAACCGCCAGTCATGCAATAGGCTTTCGCAGTCGTCGTCGCTCAGACTATTGAGGACTGCCGCCCTGCGACCCGGCTCCAGAGA
>JBARWP010000442.1:0-4181 GCA_049646905.1 Pseudaminobacter sp.
ACCGACCCGTTGGCGATCGCCTGATCCATCGCTTGATCCTGCGCGGTGTGCAGCGCCGTGATCGTTTCCTTGCGCGCTATCGTCTCGGCCCGATACCTCAAGGCCCGGTTCTTGTAGGCAGCCAGCATCTTGGCCTTTAGAGCCGCAGGGATCGGCTTTCCGCTCTCCGCCGCCTTCCGCACCGACGCATCAAACCGCGCATCCCTGAGATTCCTATTGAGAGCAGGTAGCGGGTTTTCACTCGATAGCTCGGCCTCGTAGTTTCGCAGCCACTGTTCCTGCGACGAGGTGAGGCCGATCACGCCGCCCTCACGCTTGCCCGTCGCCTTATTGATCCTTCCGACCAGATCAAGCGCCGTGGTGCGAGGGTTTGCACCCTGCGAAAGACCAGACCGCAGATAGTCGCGGATCATGGTCCGCTGATCGTCGATGATCTCCCGCACCAGCGTTGACGAATAGGTCCGCAGCCAATTCTCAGCCGCAGGATTGCGGATATTGAATTGAAACACGGTCCTGAAACCGTCCGCTCCCCTGATTACCGGGACTATCGTTTCCGTCGCCAGAGCGCCCGCCTCAAAGGCGTTTACGATCCCCTTGTCGAATAGCCGGAACGATGCCGGATCGAGCCCCACGGCCCGCAGAGCGCCTTCCACGTCCCGCCGTTCCAGCATTGCCGTGATCTGGGTAATGTCGGCCCGGCCACGCATGGCATAGACGGCATCCAGAAAGGCTTTGCGTAATACCGGCTCAAACTGGTCGATAAGCTGATCGAACCTGTTCACAGCCATCAATGCACGCTCACCGTCTCAAACTTGCTGAAATCGATCACCGCCCAGCGCCCGTCTGGCAATGGGGCCACAGCTACGACCGCCTCGCTCACATCATCCGTTTCGTCTTGGTGGATATCCAGCATCAATGCAAAATGGATGATCTGTCCGGTATCGAGGATGGCGCACGCTTCGGAGCGGTTGATGGCGATGACCTCCATCACATTGTCCCGCGACATTCCCAAACTGCCGTAGCCGGATCAGTGCTGACTTCCTGAATCGTGAACGTGATGCCTTGGATTGTGACGCGGTTGCCCGCTGCCGGCTTCACCGCAACACTATTTGCGAGGATCAGAACCTTACGATCCTTGGCGTCGACCAGTCCATTCTTGCGGAAATAGTCGCTGTAGGATTCGACGATGGCCTTGCAGCTATAGTTCACCGGCACAGGCGCTGGCGGGTCTGCTGGATCATACGGCGGGCTGGTCGGGATAACGTCCACCGTCATCACCGCGTCGTAGAACACGTCTCCAAATGCGCCATTCACCAAGTCCGGGATATCGTCGAGAATGCTCATCAAGCCCTCGCGACGAAAGACGTTGAGGTCTTGCCCTTGGCCGGGAGCAGCAACCCGCTCAACAGGCCGTCAATCGCCGTGAACGTCGTCTCAATCGGCGCGTTGTCCGCGAACGTGATATCGACCGACCCGGCCTTAATTTCCTTGATCGCCCCGCCGCGCTGCCGATCCGGAGAAAGGCTTCCGGGCTTGGCGAGTTCGCGGATGGCGGCTTCGCAACACGCATCCTTGATTTGCTGCGGTATCTTCGTCTCGTCGTAGGCCTCACCGCGATAAATCACTCCAGCACGCGGCCATTCCAAGTTCTGCCAGACGTCGGTTGCAGCACCGGGAAACCGAATGCGGTAGGTGTTGTCCAAGAAGGTCGTCGCTCTTCGCGCTGCCTGCTCTGCCGGCTCGATAGGCGATGCCGCAAACGCCAGCCCCTTCTTGGCAGCATAGGCGGCGCAGTCGGACACACTGACGTAGCTGTCTGCGTCCTGATCGCCCGGCGTGGTGTTAAGCGCCATCAGACCGCCCTCGCCTTCGCGTCTTCCTCGGTCTCATACGGGCCAGAGACGATCTCCTTGCCGCGCTTGACGTAGAACTTGCCGCGCGGGCCTTTGCCGACCGCCAGACCTTCCGCCTTGCGCTCGCCTTCATCGCTGACGGGCTGCGTTACGCCCGCCGCGACCCGCTCATAATGACGGGTGCGGATGGCTTGAATTTCTGCACGGCGCGCCATCTCGGCATCGCTCGGCTTTTGATACGTCATGACGGCCTCTTGAATTGGAGAAGGGCGGGATCACTCCCGCCCTCGTTGTCTTTGCCGCGCTGGTTACGCGATCTTATGTACGAGCTTCACGATCCTGATATTTTTGCTCTCGTACACGCGGGTCCAATTGGCCTTGGCGGCCAGTTCGGTGTTGCTCGGCGTGTCCTTGGCCGGAACGCCGGAGCCGGGGTCCCACTTGATGCCGCGCGGGTGCAGGACGAAGTGACGGCGATTGATGAGGTATTCCTCGCCGCCGTTTTTCAGGCCCTCGCGCTGCGTCTCGGACGGGGTTTTCGGCGTGCCCTCGGCGTAACCGATTGCACCGGCGCCGAACAGGTACGTGGTGTACGTGCCCGTCGAGACCGGCATCCCGTCGTCCACGATGACGCGCTTGCCCTGATACAGGCTGATCTCTTCCTTCCCATCTTCCGGCGGGATGGTTTCGATCAGGCCCTGCTTCTTCATCAGGCGATGCGTGGCCGAGTGAACGGCCAGCGCCTGGATCTTGCCTTCGGCGTCGCCCATGGTGCCAAGCGCGTCGATAAAGGCGTCACTGTCGAGCACCGCAGCCGCGCCGGACAATGCAGAGATATCGAGCGTGTTCTTGCTCTCGTCTCCCATCGCACCCATCGCGCCGTTGAGCACGTTGATGGTGACCTTCTGCATCTGACGCGCCCACTTCGCGGCCATCAGATCGCCGATGGCTCGCATCGGATCGTCGCCGGCCAGAGCGCCCGACAAGTCGGTTGCGCCGTAGACCAGCGCGCGGCCGTTGACCACCGCAACGTCCTTCGACGCGGTGATGTTGGAGACGGTCAGGTCCGTGTTGGTATCGAGCACCTGATCGTCACCGGTCAGGTCCTGCCAGAACGGCATCTGGATCGTGGAGCCGCCTTCGCCCAGCGAGATATCGCTGACCGTGGACACGATGCCGGCCTGCCAAAGTGCGGACAATTCGGCGGTGCGCTCGATGACGTAAGGATTGAAGATTTCGGGAACGATCACGTCCCCAAGCTTAGTGGCGCTCATAGTGAGCCCTCCTCGTTATGTTGGGATGAGTGATGGAGAAAGCGCCATCCCATCGGGCAGGGCTTCCTTTGGCCGGCATCGCCGGCCGAAGATCGATTTGCCTCTTACGAGGCGAGAGGCAGGCGAGCCGCGTTGGCCGCCGCCAAATCCTTGAAGCCGGCCGCTCGGGCCAGACGCTCCGCCTTGTTGCGATCCGTCATCATGAGGCGGCCTTGCTCGGTCTTGTTCCAGCGGTCCTTGGCGTAGGGGTTATTCTCGGTGCCACGGTTGTGCCGAGAGCCCGGCGCGTCATCCAGCTTCGCGGGAGACACGAACACCTTGCCTTCGTCACCGGAGGCCCAATCCGCGACGTACTTGTCAAGCGGCATCGGCCCCATGTCGGTTTCGACCGTGGCAGAGAACTGGCCATCTTCTTCGACCAACTTGATCAGGCCACTTTCCTTGAGTTGGGCGCGCGCCGCCTTCTTGAACTTCGGATCGATGCCAGCGGCGTCCAGCGCCGAGTTCAAACCGTCATCCACCAGCGTGCGGTTGATCACGCCTTCCAGGACCTTGATGCGGTCGTCCTTCTTGCCGAGTTCGGTCGAGTGTTTGCGCTCAAGCTGCTCACGGACCCGCGCGACTTGTTCGTCGGGCTTCGGGCCGTCCTTGCCTTCCGCCGCAGCAACGAGGCGCTCGTATTCCTCGGCGTTGAATTCCTCGGGCAGACCTTCCAGCCGCGCCTTGGCCGCGTTGAGGTCCGTCGTCAGCGTCTTGTTGGCCTGCTTCTGCCGCTCATGGGCGGTCTTGAGATTGACCACGACCGGGTGAGCATCGACGCCTTCGACGTCCAGCACGAACACCGTCTTGTCGCCGATCTTCTGTTCCTTGTATTCGCCATGGAGTGCTTCCGGCACATCGGCCAGATCGTCCACAATCGCCTTGAGAGCCATCGGCTCGTTCTCCTGTGTGATTGCCCGCGTCGCAGGCGTTAAGCAGCCCTTGCGAGCCATGAGGCGTCGGGAGCGCCAAACCACGTCATGGTCTGTCCCGACATTGAGCGCACGAACGGCGC
>JBARWP010000443.1:0-12137 GCA_049646905.1 Pseudaminobacter sp.
GGATACGGCCGCCCGTTCGGCGCGCGGCGAGCCGCGGCCGGCGGCAAGGAGTGCGGCAAAACGCCTTGCATCGGCGCTGCCAAGATCGAGTTGCGACTGGAAATGACAGCCGAAGCCGTGGCAGACCTTCAGGCGCGCGGCGCCTTTGGCGGCATCCGCCTTGGGCTGGGCAGATGCCGGAGCCCAGCTCGCCGCAACGACGGCGACTACCAAAGCTGCGGCGCGTACACGGGCAGGACACACCATGGCCAAGGATTAGCCGGGCGCTTCTGCCGGCACAAGCAGCGACACTGCTGATCTGGGCCGAGCGCGGCAGCGATGCAACAGCGGTGTTTCCTTGCATTTGCGGGCACCGGCGTCTATTTGCGCTGCCATGACAACTAAACCCCTGCACGTCATCGGCGGCGGTCTTGCCGGCTCGGAAGCAGCCTGGCAGGCGGCCAGGGCCGGCGTGCCGGTCGTCCTGCACGAAATGCGGCCGGTGCGCGGCACCGATGCGCACAAGACCGACGGGCTTGCCGAACTGGTCTGCTCCAACTCCTTCCGCTCGGACGACGCGCAGGCGAATGCCGTGGGCCTGCTCCACGCGGAGATGCGGCTGGCAGGCTCGCTGATAATGGCGAGCGCGGATGAAAACCAGGTGCCGGCCGGCGGCGCGCTGGCGGTCGATCGCGAGGGGTTCTCGGCAGCGGTGACGGCAAAACTGCAAGCGCATCCGCTGATCACGATCGTCCGCGAGGAAGTGACTGGATTGCCACCGGACGACTGGCACCAGGCGATCATCGCCACCGGTCCGCTGACCGCGCCATCGCTGGCCGAAGCCATTGCGCAGAGGACGGGCGCCGATGCCCTGGCCTTTTTCGATGCGATCGCGCCGATCGTGCATTTCGACACGATCGATATGGACACCTGCTGGTTCCAGTCACGCTACGACAAGATCGGGCCGGGCGGCACCGGCCAAGACTACATCAACTGCCCGATGGACAAGGCGCAATACGAGGCCTTCGTGCAAGCGCTGGTCGACGGCGGCAAGACCGAGTTCAAGCAGTGGGAAGGCACGCCCTATTTCGACGGCTGCCTGCCGATCGAGATCATGGCCGAACGCGGCTCCGAGACCCTGCGGCACGGCCCGATGAAGCCCATGGGGCTGACCAATGCACATAACCCCTCGGTGAAGGCCTACGCAGTCGTGCAGCTGCGCCAGGACAATGCGCTCGGCACGCTCTACAACATGGTCGGGTTCCAGACGAAGCTGAAACATGCCGAGCAGGTGCGCATCTTCCGCACCATTCCCGGGCTTCAAAACGCCGATTTCGCCCGGCTAGGCGGGCTGCACCGCAACACCTACATCAACTCGCCGACATTGCTGGATGACACCCTCCAGCTCAAGGGCCGTGACGGCTTGCGGTTTGCCGGCCAGATCACCGGCTGCGAAGGCTATGTCGAATCGGCAGCGATCGGCCTTCTGGCGGGACGTTTCGCCACTGCCGAGCTTCTCGGCGGGTCGGCTTCCACACCGCCTGTAACCACTGCATTCGGGGCGCTGCTCAATCACATCACAGGCGGCCACATCGTTTCCGACGACGAACCGGGCAAGCGCTCGTTCCAGCCGATGAACATCAATTTCGGCTTGTTTCCACTCGTCGAGGGGCCGAAACCGGAAGGCAAGCGGCTGCGCGGCAAGGAAAAGATCGTCGCCAAGCGCCATGCGATAACTGCACGCGCACTGGCCAATTGCCGTGCATGGCTCGGCCTGTCGGAAGGCGCGCAGGCAGCCGAATAGAACGCGTCACTTCGGGCCGGCCGGCCATCCCCGCGTTGCATGACGAAACAGGATCCAGTGGCGCACGACGCCGGCCAGATCGGGCGTGGACTTGAACACCCCTGCCCCCGCCGCTGAAAGCCGCTTCAGATAGGTGCCGCTCAGCGCTGCAGGCAGATAGGCCGGGCGCAGGCTTGGCGGCAGTTCCGCTGCGCCACGCTGGAACGTGGCAAGGTGCTCCCGGGCAAGCGCGACTGTGGCGGTAAGGATTTCGGCGGCGCCCTTTCCATCCTGTCCCTTCAAACATTCCTCCGGCGACGACCCTGCCGCTGCGAGGATGTCCTTGGGAATGAAACACTGGCCGCGCGCCTGGTGGATCGGCAACAGCCGCAACAGGCCGGCTATCGCCTGTGCGCAGCCGGCGTGCCCGGCCAGATCGGCACATTCGGGCGCAGCTTCCGGCTCCAGCACCAGCGAGGCGAGCTGGATCATCGCCCCCGCCGTCTCGCCGCAATAGCCTTCGAGATCGTTTCGCGACGGCATGGGATCGTCGTAGAGATCGAATATCCGCGCATCGAGGTAGTTCAGGAAAGCATCCTGCGGCAGGTGATGCTCGACAATCGCGGTAATCAGCGCCTCGGCAGTCGGATGTCCCGCGGCCGCGTGCATGGTTCCGGCTGAGATCACGTCGCGCCACCATTGCAGGCGCACCTCGCCGGGCAGTGCTTCGCGGATACGGTCCCGAATGCCGGCGATCTCGGCGTTGAACGCATAAAGGGCAAACAAAGCGGGCCGTTTTTCTTCCGGCGCATAGAGCACGGACAGATAACGATCCCGATCGGCGGAGCGCACCGCTTCCGTTACGATCCTGGCATGGTCATCCATGTCGTATCAATCTACGGCAATAAGGGCGGCCGCTACGGCCCGGTCTTCGGCCAGCAGCACATTATAGGTCCGTACCGCCGCCCCGCTCGACATCGGGTCGGCCGAAATCTGGGCCTGCTTAAGTGCCGCCCTGAGGTCAGGGCCGAGCGGACGCAGGTCCGTGCCGGTTCCGACGAGCAGCACCTCGATCTCACTCGCCTCGGCCAGCACGCGGGCAAAGTCCTGCACATCCAGTCTCAGGGGATCAGCCGGCTCCCAGCCATAGATGCCGGACGGCAGGCAGAGGATCGAGCCGCGGTGCGACATGTCGGCGAAGCGGAAACCGCCATTGCCATAGGCTTCGACCGGAGCGCGGCCGGGAAAGTGCGCCTGGCGGATCACAACCCCGGCCGACATGGCTAACCCTTATGACTTCGACGGCTGGGCCGTCTGCGTGGCCACGGAATCCGCGCCCCTGTCGAACATGTCGCCGCGCAGCTTGAACAGGATCAGCAGCGGACCGGCCACGAAGATCGAGGAGTAGGTACCGACGATCACGCCGAACAGCATGGCGAGCATGAAGGAACTGATGACCTCACCGCCGAACAGATAGAGCGCGATCAGGGCAAACAGCGTCGTCAGACCCGTCAGGAAGGTTCGGGACAGCGTCTGGCTCAATGACAGATTGAGCAGGTCGATGATCGGCATCTTCTTGTAACGGCGTAGATTTTCGCGGACGCGATCATAGATCACGACAGTATCGTTGATGGAATAGCCGACCACGGTGAGGATCGCCGCGATACTCGAAAGGTTGAACTCCAGGCCAACAATGACATAAAGGCCGATCATCATGATCACATCATGCAAGGTAGAGATAATCGCACCCAGGGCAAACTGCCACTCGAACCGGAACCAGACATAGAGCAGCATCGCAAACATCGACGCGATAACGCCGATCGTCCCCGTCATGGCAAGCTCGGCCGACACTGTCGGCCCGACCACTTCCACGCGGCGGAATTCATAGTCCGAGTCCAGCGCGCCGCGGACCTTTTCCAGCACTGACTGCTCGGCATTGTCGCCGCCTTCGGCCTGACCTTCGACGCGGATCATCAACTCGCGGCCGTCGCCGAATTCCTGCACCTGGATGTCGCCGATATTGACCTCGCCCAGGCGCGCCCGCACGTCTCCGGCATCCGCAGGGCCATTCTTCGCCTGCACCTCGATCATCGAGCCGCCCTTGAAATCGACGCCGTAGTTCATGTCGACGGTGGCAAACAGCACCGCAATCATCATTGATGCGGCTGCAGACAGTGCAAAGGCGAGATTGCGCCAGCGCATGATGTTGAGCTTGGGGTCAAGCGGCAGGTAGTGGACCAGCCCGGCCGGCAGGTTGGTGGGGCGGCTGCGCTTCAGCCACACCGCAATCAGCCAACGGGTCAGTGTGAAAGCAGTGAAGACGGTGGTGACGATACCGATGGCGAGCGTGACTGCGAAACCACGTATCGGGCCCGTGCCCATATAGAACAGGATCACCGCGGCAATAAGCGTGGTCAGGTTCGCGTCGACGATGGTGGCGAGAGCGCGCTGGAAGCCTGAATCGAGAGATTGAACAAGGGACCTGCCCTGCTCCCGCTCCTCACGCACGCGCTCGAAGATGATGACGTTGGAATCCACCGCCATGCCCATCGTCAGGACGATACCGGCGATACCGGGCAGCGTCAGCGTGGCGCCAAGCACCGTCAGGATGGCGACGATCATGGAAACGTTGGCGGCAAGGCCGATACAGGCAAGAAGGCCAAGGCTGCCATAGGCCAGAAGCATGAAGGCAAACACCAGCACGGCGGCGATCATCGAAGCGTAGGCGCCCGCCGAGATGGAGTCGGCGCCGAGGCTCGGGCCGACCGTACGTTCTTCGATGATGGTGAGGTCAGCCGGCAGCGCGCCAGCGCGCAGGAGCACGGCAAGATCATTGGCGCTCTGCGTGGTGAAATTGCCGGAGATCTGCCCCGAGCCGCCGAGGATGGGCTCGCGGATCTGCGGCGCCGAGATCACCTGATTGTCGAGGATGATGGCAAACAGCCTGCCGACATTCTGCTGGGTCGCCTGGCCGAAGCGCGAGGCGCCCTTGGAATCGAAGCGGAAGGAGACGACCGGCTCGCTGGTCTGCTGGTTGAAGGTCGCCTGGGCATCGACGAGGTTTTCACCCGCAACGATGACCCTGTCCTCGATCAGATAGGGAACCGGCGGATCGTCCTGCGAATAGAGAACCGAGGTTCCGACCGGCGGACGGCCCTCGATCGCCTCCTGCACCGGCATGCTTTGATCTACCATCTGGAAGGTCAGCTTCGCCGTCTGGCCGAGGATGTCCTTCAGCCTCTGCGGGTCCTGGAGGCCAGGCACCTGCACGAGAATACGGTCCGCACCCTGGCGCTGGATGATCGGTTCGGTCGTGCCAAGCTCGTTGACGCGCCGGCCGACGACCTCGATCGACTGGGAAACGGCATTGCTGACCCGGTAATCGATGCCTTCCTCGGTCAGCGTATAGCGCAGCAGTCCGGGCTCGGGCTCCTGCAGCTCGGTTTCGACGATGGAGCCGGTGCCGAAAAGGCTTGCGGAAATCGGCTGGGTCAGCGGCGCAAGCGCGGTCTTGGCCTTGTCGACCTCATTGGCCTCACGAATGCGGACCTGGACAGATTTGCCGCTGCTGCTCAGCCCGGTATAGCCGATCCTGGCATCACGCAGCAGCGTGCGAATATCGTCGCGCGTGGTGATCAGGCGCTCATTGATCAGATCCTGCCGGTCGATCGCCAGAAGAATGTGCGACCCGCCCTGCAAGTCGAGGCCAAGCGTCATCGCCTGATTTGGAAGCCAATCCGGCAAGGCATCGCGTGTCGCCTGCGACAGCAGGTTGGGCGCAGAAAAGATCACGCCCAGCGCGACGATCGCCCATATAATGATTGTCTTCCAACGCGAAAAATAGAGCATTTTGCCTCGTCGAATCAGGCCGTATCAAGCAGAACTCGCTGTCGGAGCGGCTATTTCTTGGCGTTCTGGTTGGCGACTGGTTCGCCCTTGACGCGCACATCGGCAATGGTCGAACGCAGTGCCGTCACCTTGGTGCCATTACCAAGGTCGACCTCCAATTCGTTGTCGTCAATAACTTTCGTCACCTTGCCGACAAAGCCGCCACCGGTCACCACCGTATCGCCGCGCCGGATCGCTGCGAGCATCTGGCCGCGCTTCTTCAACTGCGTGCGCTGCGGCCGGATGATCAGGAAATACATGATCACGAAAATCAGCACAAACGGCAAGACGCTGATCAACATATCAGGGCTTGCGCCCGCGGTTTGGGCGTATGCCGGTGTGACGAACATCGAAAAACTCCTGATGAGGTTAGGAAGGGCTGGTAACGCACCCTGCGAAAGTTGGCCGGAATATAGTCGGTAAAGCCTTCATTGCAACTGCGCAAGCCACTTGGATCGCGGCTTTTCCGCCAAGTTCACGCATGTTACATCGCGTAACGACACCGCCTGACATGAATATGGAATGCCGAATGCCCAAGAACACGCTGGAAGTACTGAGCCACAAGATCGATCGACTGATCGATGCCATCGAACGCCTGGCGCCGTCGCCGGTACCGCTCACCGATCTCTCGGTCGCCGATTGCTTTGTTTGGGTGGCAGAACCCGGCTTCCTCGAACCGGTACATCACGTCAATCGCATCGATATCGACCTGATCCGCGGAGTGGACCGGATGCGCGATATCCTGATGGACAACACGGCACGATTTGCCAAAGGCCTTCCGGCAAACAACGTCTTGTTGTGGGGCGCACGCGGCATGGGCAAATCGTCGCTGGTGAAGTCCGTGCATGCCTCGATCAATGCATCGCAGAAGCCCGACGCCATGCTGAAGCTGGTCGAGATCCATCGCGAGGACATCAACACGCTGCCAAAGCTGATGACGATCCTGAAGGCCGCGCCATTCCGCTTCATCCTGTTTTGCGACGACCTGTCGTTCGACCACGACGATACGTCCTACAAGTCGCTCAAGGCGGCGCTCGAGGGCGGCGTGGAAGGAAGGCCGGCCAATGTCATTTTCTATGCAACGTCCAACCGCCGCCACCTTCTGCCGCGCGACATGATCGACAACGAACGTTCCACCGCCATCAATCCGTCGGAGGCGATCGAGGAGAAGGTTTCACTGTCCGACCGTTTCGGCCTGTGGCTGGGTTTCCACAAATGCTCGCAGGACGAATATCTGGACATGGTCAACGGCTATGTCAGCTATCACGGCCTTGTCGTCGAAGCCGAGACGCTGCGCGCCGAAGCGCTTGAATGGGCGACGACACGCGGCAGCCGTTCAGGCCGCGTCGCCTGGCAATTCATCCAGGACCTTGCGGGCCGGCTGGGCCAGCCGTTGAAAGGGTGAATGGTGAATGGTGAATGGTGAATGGTGGCAATGTCACAGCCACCATCGGATGCAATAGATTATCTTTTATCTATTCACTATTCACTATTCACTATTCACCGCTTCACTATTCGAGGAATGTCGTCGGATCGACGGGCGCCGAGTTCTTGCGCACCTCGAAGTGCAGCCTTGGCGAATCTGCCACGCCGCTCATGCCGGAACTGGCAATCTGCTGCCCGCGCTTGACCTTGTCGCCGCGCGACACCTTCAATTCGCTGGCGTGGCCGTAAACGGTGACCAGGCCATTGTCGTGGCGCACCAGAACGGTGTTGCCGAATTCCTTCAGCCCGTCGCCTGCATAGATGACGACGCCATTCTCTGCCGCCTTGACCGGCGTACCCTCCGGCACCTGGATATCGATGCCGTCATTGGCCTTGCCGCTGCCCTTGCCGAAGGCGGATATGACGCGACCGCGAACCGGCCAGCGCATGCGGCCGATACCGGTCGAATCCGGCGCGGCGGCTGCATACTCTTCCGCCTCATCCATCACCTTCTCGGCCTTTTTCGGCGGCGTGTAGGCGGCAACCTTTTCCACCTTCGGCGTCGAAGCCGGCCCGGTCGTACCGGTCACGACCGGATCGGCAGCAGGCGTAGCGGAAGCGGCGGGAGCCGCAGCCGCGACGGCGGTCGCGCCGGCAGCCGGTATCCGCAAGGTCTGGCCGATGCGGATGTTTCCATCCTTCAGCCCGTTGGCAGCCTGCAGCGCGGCCACGCCGACACCTGTCTTCCTGGCTATGCGCGAGAGCGTATCGCCTTCCTGGACGGTATAGCCGGCCTGGGCCTTGCCCTCACTGCCTGCTGTCGGCAACTGGCCCGCCGGTTTGTTCTCGGCAAGCTTGGGAGCCTGAGGAACCACCGCGGCATTCCCGGCCGGCGCACCCGAAGGCAGCGGCACCTTGTGGGACGGCACGTCATATTTCGTTCCGGTCGACGATTTCGCATCGGCCACATTGGGATTGCTGTCCGGCGCCGAAACCGGGGCCTTGTTAGAATAGACATAGGTCGGGATGATGACCTTCTGGCCAGCCTGCAGGCCACTTTGTTCCGACAGGCCGTTCACCTTCATGATCACATTGGCCGGCACACCGAAGCGGCGCGACAGATTGTAGACCGTCTCGCCATTCTTTGCCGTGACCTGGGTGCCGCCGGCACGCGACCAGCCTTCCGGATCGGTATCGAGGCTTGCCATCTGCGGTGCAGCCTGAGCCGGCCTGGCAACCGTACCGGTAACCGTCCTGTCAACGCTTGGCGCTGCGGCAACCTGCGCAGGTGCGCTCGTAACCGGTGCGGATGTCGAAACCTGCGGCGCCTGAGCTACCGGCTGGGGCTGCGATGAGACAGGCGGCAGACTGTTGCGCCCGATCTGCTCGCGCTGAACGGTTTCCACCGGCGCGGCCGCGACCTGGCTTTCGCCAGGGTAAGGCTGGTTCTGATTGAATATCTGGCGCTGATTCGACGTCGAGGCAGTGAAGACATCATCGACACCGTTGAAGCGGGAAACCCCGCCACTGCATCCTGCAACAAAGCCAGCCAGAACAAGCATTGCCGCGCCGCGCATCAACACGCGTTCATTTCCAGCCATAATATTGATCGACATCGCAATAACCCGCGTACACCCGGTACCAAACTGGGTAGAATTAAAGCGTGTTAATGTTACTGGTCGGTTAAGAGCAGGCCCGGCGCGCGCAGGAGTTGCACATATTCAAAGGTTGCGGGGGCCTTCCGACGCCTCAGATGGCGGCGGCGATGGTGTTTGCGATGGGTTGGAAGCGCACCACGCCGATGTCCTCGCGCTCGAAACGGCTGCCGAGTTTCGTGAGCTTAGCCATTACCTGCTCGCCCTCATCCGGGCCGATCGGCGCGATCATGATGCCGCCGCTGGACAATTGATCGACGAAGGCACGCGGCAGGCTGTCGAACGAGGCCCACACGACGATGCGGTCAAAGGGGCCCTCGCCCGCAAGTCCGTTCGACCCTTCCGCCTGCCGGGCAAAGGCATTGGTGATCCCCAGCGCTTCGAAACGCTGTTTTGCCTGTTCCGTCAGCGTGCGGTAGCGATCGAGCGTGACGACACGGGCGGCAAGGCGCGCCATGACGGCGGCGGTATAGCTCGAACCGGTGCCGATCTCGAGGATGCGGCTGCCCGGCTCGATGGCAAGGGCGGCAATCACGGCTGCCTGCAGGTCGGCGCCTTCGATCGTCTCGCCGCATTCGATGGGGATCATCCGCTCCGACCAGGCGATGTCGTGCCACTGGCCGGGAATGAACATATGCCGGGGCGTCGTCTCGAAGGCGGTAATCAGGTCTTTCGGAACAATGCCTCGTCCCCGCAGTCTCAGCAGGAAAGCGGCAAAGCCCTCGCGATCGTCAAGCGGTGCGTTCATCCCAGAGCCTTGGTCAACTGATCACGGATTTCATGCGCCGTCAGGTCGAGTTTCAGCGGCGTCACCGAAATGAATTTGCTGCGCACGGCATGCACATCCGTGCCGAGCTTCAATTCCGGCGGCTCGCGGCCAAACCGCAGCCAGAAATAAGGGAAGCCGCGGCCATCGGTGCGCTCGTCGAGCCAGAGGCTGTGCACCAGCTTGCCCTGGCTGGTGACGCGCGCGCCTTCGACCTCTTCGGGCGGACAATTGGGAAAGTTGATATTGAGATAGACGCCGACCGGCAAATCGATGGCGATCAGCTTGGCCAGCAGCGCCGGCGCCAGCGCCTCGGTCGTTTCCCAGGGCACGACGCGCGCGCCATCGGCGACATTGTACGCCTGGCTCAAGGCGATGGAGCGGATGCCGAGGAGCGTGCCTTCCATGGCTCCGGCCACCGTTCCCGAATAGGTCACGTCGTCGGCGACATTCGAGCCGGAATTGACGCCCGACAGGATCAGATCCGGCGCAGCAGGCAAAATCTTGCGCACACCCATGATGACGCAATCGGTGGGCGTGCCGCGCACCGCGTAGTGCCGCTCGCCGATCTTGCGCAGCCGCAACGGTTCGGAAATCGACAGCGAGTGGGCAAAGCCGGATTGGTCGGTTTCCGGCGCCACCACCCATACATCGTCGGAGATGGTGCGTGCTATGCGTTCGAGACAGGCCAGACCCTCGGCGTGGATGCCGTCGTCATTCGTCAGGAGAATACGCACGCCGCCTCACTTCGCCTCGATCTTTTCCAGCCCGCCCATGTAAGGGCGCAGCACTTCAGGAATCGTTACGCCGCCATCCTGCGTCTGGTAATTCTCGATGACGGCAATCAGCGCGCGGCCGACGGCGGTGCCCGATCCGTTCAGCGTGTGGACGAATTTGGTCTGCTTGATGCCTTCCGGCCGGTAGCGCGCATCCATGCGGCGGGCCTGGAAATCGCCGCAAACCGAGCAGGACGAAATTTCGCGATAGGCGTTCTGGCCGGGAAGCCACACCTCGATGTCATAGGTCTTGCGCGCGCCGAAGCCCATGTCGCCGGTGCACAGGGTCACGGTGCGGAACGGCAATCCGAGCCGCTTCAACACCTCCTCGGCGCATTGGGTCATGCGCTCATGCTCGGCGATCGAGTTTTCCGCATCGGTGATCGATACCAGTTCGACCTTGTAGAACTGATGCTGGCGCAGCATGCCGCGCGTGTCGCGGCCGGCCGAGCCCGCCTCCGAGCGGAAGCAAGGCGTCAGCGCCGTCATGCGCAGCGGCAGCCTGTCGGCGGTGAGGATTTCCTCGCGCACCAGATTGGTGAGCGGCACCTCGGCGGTGGGGATAAGGCCCAGCCTCGATTCGCCATGCGGCGTGAAGAACAGGTCTTCCTCGAATTTGGGAAGCTGGTTGGTGCCGAAAAGCGCATCGTCGCGCACCAGCAACGGCGGTTGCACTTCCGTATAGCCATGCTCGGTCGTGTGCAGGTCGAGCATGAATTGGCCGAGCGCGCGTTCGAGCCGCGCCAACTGGCCCTTGAGCACGGTGAAGCGACTGCCAGAAAGGCGCGCTGCGCGCTCGAAATCCATGAGGCCGAGCGCCTCGCCGATCTCGAAATGCTCCTTCACCCAATTCGGGCGCGGGCCGATCTCGCCAAACCTGCGCTTTTCGACATTGTCGTTCTCGTCCTTGCCGACAGGCACGTCGTCCAGCGGCACGTTCGGGATGACGGCAAGCGCGTCATTGAGCTCCTTGTCGAGCCGGCGTTCCTCAGCCTCGCCGCCCTGGATGAAGGTCTTGATGTCGGCGATCTCGTTCTTCAGCTTTTCCGCCAGTTCGGAATCGCGCGCCCGCATGGCGTTGCCGATCTCGCGCGAGGCAGCGTTGCGGCGCTCCTGCGCCACCTGCAGCTTGCCCAGATGGGCACGGCGGGCCTCGTCCTTGAGCACGAGGTCATCGACCACAGCCTCGGCATCGCTGGGCGACCACGAGCGCTTCACCAGGGCTGCCACAAGGGCTTTCGGGTTCTCACGAATCCATTTGATGTCAAGCATGGGAAAATGTCCGCTCGCAGTCTCTGTTCAACACGACCGCGACGGCTGCTCGAAGGCGGTCAGCTTGCGGCGGTGCTGTCGCCAGTATCTTGCAGCGACGCCTTTTCGGACGCTTCCTGGGCGGCTTCTTTTTTCTCGCGCGCCACGCGGTCCTTCTCGCGATTCCGTTCGATCATCCGGGCGGTCCAGATGGAGACCTCGTAAAGAAGGATCGTCGGAAGGGCAAGGCCGATCTGGCTGACCGGATCGGGTGGCGTCAGCACGGCTGCCACCACGAAGGCCAGCACGATCGCCCATTTGCGCTTGTCGACCAGCGCCTGCGAGGACAACAGCCCGACCCGCGTCATCAGCGTCGTCACCACCGGAAGCTGGAACACCAGCCCGAAAGAGAAGATCAGCGTCATGATCAGGCTGAGATATTCCGACACCTTGGGCAAAAGGGAGATCTGGACATCTTCGCCGGGGCCGACCTGCTGCATGGCGAGGAAGAACCACATCACCATCGGGGTGAAGAAAAAATAGACCAGCGACGCGCCCATTAGGAACAGGATCGGCGAAGCGATCAGAAACGGCAGGAATGCACTGCGCTCATT
>JBARWP010000444.1:0-3144 GCA_049646905.1 Pseudaminobacter sp.
ATGGGCCAGCGCGTGACGATCGACGGCGAGGTCGCCAAGGCCGGCCTCTATCCGGTCTCGGCCGGAACCACGCTGCTCGACGCCATCGCCATGGCCGGCGGCTTCCGCGATGTCGCCGACCAGAAGAAGGTCTACGTCTTCCGCGACGTCGGCGGCAGCAAGCTGGTGGCCAACTACGATGTCGGGGACATCCGCAGCGGCCGGCTCGTCAATCCCCGTATCTACGGCGGCGACGTGATAATGGTGTTCACTTCTCAGAGCCGGGTGGCTATCAACAATCTGAAGGAAGCGTTGGGAATCGCCGTCAACGCGAGCCGCCTCGCTGTCATCCCCTAGCACCAGGAAACGGCGGCAGGCGCGGCCGGCCGGCACGCCCATATCCGCGACAAACGACGAGCGGCGGGCTCCTCCCCTGAGGATGATCCTGCCGTGCTTCAGCATCGGTTCGCCGGGCGGGCCGGGATTGGAACACAGGCATGCTTGACCGCCATCGCCACATCGGCGCCTCCCATGCCGGCAACGGCACGCTCGCGCTGGCCGACGCCTACGACGACCCGCGGCTGCTGATCCAGGACTACGCCTACGAGCCGCCGGCGCAGGAAGGGGGCGTGGATGTGCTGCGCCTGTTCCTCTATGTCGTGCACTACCGCTGGCTGCTGGCCACGCTCGCCGCGGTCGGCCTGGTGAGCGCCCTGGCCATCACCATGATGATGACGCCGCAATACCGGGCGACCTCGCGGCTGGAGGTGCTGGTGCCTTCGGCCAAGGTCTTCCAGGACATCGAGGTCACCGCCGAGAGCAGCGACATGCGCTCCTTCCTGACGGCGCGCGAGAAGCTCAAGAGCCGCTCGCTCGCCCAGCGCGTCGTCTTCAATCTCGGCCTCGCCGAACGCGAGGACTTCCTGTTCCCCAAGGCCAGCTTCTCGCCGCTCAACGTCCTCAACCGCGCCTTCGGCACCTCCGACCGGGTGGACATCTCGAAATTCTCCGCCGACGAGCGCGCGCGCATGGCCACCGAAAGGGTTCTGGCCAACCTGTCGGTCGACCCCATCACCAACACCAGCCTGCTGTCGATCACCTATTCCGACCAGAAGCCGGCATACGCCTACGAGATCGCCAACCAGGTGGCGCAGAGCTTCATCGACCAGCGCGTGGACCAGGCCAGCGACACCTCCTCGCAGGCCCGCAAGTTCATCCAGGAGCAGGTGCTGCAGGTGAAGGACCGCCTGCAGCAGTCGGAGGAGGCGCTCGTCGACTACGCCAAGAAGGCGGGCATCACCATCACCGGCAGCGACAGCTCGCTGATCGCGGCGAACCTGACCGAGATCAACAAGGCGCTGGCGCTGGCGATCCAGGAAAGCCTGGACTACGGCCGCCTCGTCCAGCAGATCGACAACGGCCAGGGCGGCAATCTGGAGCAGGTGCTCAAGAGCGAGGGGCTGGACAAGCTGCGTAACAAGCTGGCCGAGCTGAATGCGGACTACCAGCAGAAGCTGGCCCTGTTCAAGCCCGGCTTCCCGGAGATGCAGCAGCTTCGCTCGCAGATCCGCGAGCTCGACAACCAGGTGAACCAGGGCGTGCGCGCCATCACCGATTCGATCCGCCTCAAGCACGAAGAGACGCTGGCCAAGGTCGCGGACCTCAAGAAGAAGCTGGCGGAGCTGGAGGCCGAGCAGGTCGCCTACCAGGACAAGAACATCCAGTACACGATCCTGAAGCGCGAGGTCGATTCCAACCGCTCGCAATATGACAGCCTCATCGCCAAGCTGAACGAGGTCGCCGTCGGCTCCGAACTGAGAACGCAGAACGCGGCCGTCGTGGACCTGGCGGTGCTGCCCCGCTCGCCCTATTCGCCGCGGCTGCCGCTCAACCTCGCCATCGGGCTGGCGCTGTCCATGGCGCTCGGCGCGGCGATCATCTACGTGCTGGAACTGCTCAACAACACCTTCACCACCCCCGAGCAGGTGGAGAAGGAGTTGCGGCTGCCGATCCTCGGCATCCTGCCGGCGCTCGAAGAGCGCGAATTCGGCCCGGCGATGGCCGATCCCAAATCCGGCCTGTCGGAGTCCTACCGGTCGCTGCGCACCTCGCTGCAGTTCTCCGGCGAGCAGGGCGCGCCGCGCGTGCTGCTCATCACCAGCTCGGAGCCGTCGGAAGGCAAGTCGACCACCGTCTACAAGCTGGCGGAGGATTTCGGGGCGCTCGGCGCCAAGGTGCTGGTGATCGACGCGGACCTGCGCAAGCCGACCCTGCACCGCGTCTTCAAGGTCGACAATGCCGTCGGCCTCAGCAACGTGCTGACCAGCACCATCCGCAAGAGCGACCTGCCCAAGCTCATCAAGCCGGCCAAGGTCAATGTCAGCGTCATGACGGCGGGCATGATCCCGCCCAATCCGGCCGATCTTCTTTCATCGACGCGAATGGGGCTCCTGCTGCAGAAGCTCGCCAAGACCTACGACATCGTGCTGATCGACTCGCCGCCCGTGGCCGGCCTGTCCGACGCCCCCATTCTCAGCCGGCTGGCGGAAGCCACGCTTCTCGTCGTCTCCTCCAACCAGGTGACGCGCAAGGCGGCGCGGGCGGCGCTCAAGCGCATCAAGGCGGCCGGCTCCAACGTGGTGGGCGCGGCCTTCACCAAATTCTCGGTCCGCAAGCTCGACTACAACTACAGCTACAGGTACCTGAACTACAACTACTACAACTATGGCGACGACACGCCGAAGATAGAGAACAAGGCCGACGAGGGGGCCGCACCCAAACATGCCAAAACCTGGTCGTTTGCTGCTGTTTCTGACCGCCTGCGCCAGCATCTTCGCGATCTCGGCGATCGCATCAAGTCGGCTTCTTGAGACCGAGCGCCCTCAGCTTGCGCTGACGCTCTATCCCCTGAATGCCGAGGCGCTGATCAACGACACGGTCGTCACGCTCGGCCGTCAGGACGGCGACGTGCCGCTGGAGCAGATGGAGAGGGCCGTGCGCGCCGCAGTCCCGCTCAACGCCGGCGATGCCCGCATCTACAGCCTGCTGGGAGAGATCCTGCGGCGGCGCGGGCAGGACGAGGCCGCCTATGCCATGTTCGACCATGCGCTGGTGCTGGCCAGCACCGAAATCCATGCGCTGCAATGGTCGATCCAGCATGCCGTG
>JBARWP010000445.1:0-3036 GCA_049646905.1 Pseudaminobacter sp.
CCGATATCAATGTCGGCATCCTCTATCTTCTCGCCTTCTCCTCGCTCGAGGTCTACGGCGTAATCATGGGTGGCTGGGCATCGAACTCGAAATATCCGTTCCTCGGCGCGTTGCGCTCGGCGGCGCAGATGGTGTCCTACGAAGTCTCGATCGGCTTCGTCATCGTCACGGTGCTTCTGCTGGTCGGCTCGCTCAACCTAACCGATATCGTATTGTCACAGGTCGACGGCCTTGGCACCATGATGGGGCTGCCCAACAGCTTCCTCGACTGGCATTGGCTGGGCCTGTTCCCGATGTTCATCATCTTCTTCATTTCGGCTTTGGCCGAAACGAACAGGCCGCCCTTCGATCTGGTCGAGGCCGAATCGGAGCTCGTCGCCGGCCACATGATCGAATATTCCTCGACGCCGTTCCTGCTGTTCTTCCTCGGGGAATATGTGGCGATCGTGCTGATGTGCGCGCTCACCACGATCCTGTTCCTCGGTGGCTGGCTGCCGCCGCTCGATATCGCGCCCTTCACCTGGGTGCCCGGCGTCATCTGGTTCGTGCTGAAGGTATGCTTCGTCTTCTTCATGTTCTCGATCGTGAAGGCCTTCGTGCCGCGCTATCGCTACGACCAATTGATGCGGCTGGGCTGGAAGGTATTCCTGCCGATCTCGATCTTCATGGTCATCGCGACGGCCGCCTTCCTCAAGCTGACGGGTCTGGCATGAGCGCGGGCCTGATCGGCGTGCTGGCAGGACTGGCAATCGCAGCGGCGGATTTCATGCTGCTGCGCATGCTGGCCTCGCGCGTCGATCTGCCCGAGACGAAAAAGGTCCTGAACATTACCGGCCTGAGCCAGTTCGTGCTCCTGCCGATCATCGGCTACATCGTAGCCCCTTATGTAGTTGGAGATTGACGATGTCGGTTCTCGCCCAGGCTGCGAAATCGCTTCTGCTCAAGGAGTTCGTGGAGGCACTGGTCCTGTCGGTACGGCAGTTCTTTGCGCCGAAATACACGCTGAACTACCCCTACGAGAAAGGGCCGGTCAGCCCGCGCTTCCGTGGTGAACATGCGCTTCGCCGCTATCCCAACGGCGAGGAACGCTGCATTGCCTGCAAGCTGTGCGAGGCGATCTGCCCGGCGCAGGCCATCACCATCGAGGCTGGTCCGCGCCGCAATGACGGTACGCGCCGTACGGTACGTTACGACATCGACATGGTGAAGTGCATCTATTGCGGCTTTTGCCAGGAGGCCTGCCCGGTGGACGCCATCGTCGAAGGCCCGAATTTCGAATTCGCGACCGAGACACGCGAGGAGCTCTACTACGACAAGGACAAGCTTCTGGCGAATGGCGACCGCTGGGAGCGGGAACTGGCACGCAATATGGCGTTGGATGCGCCGTATCGCTGAGATGAGAATCATGGACGAGCCGGTCTGGCTCGTCTAAGGAACACGCGGTCTTGGGCCTGCCGGAGGCGGGAGGCCAAGTACCTGAAGCGGGCCCGATGCAAAGCTGTGGCCCGAAAAGGAAAATTCGGGGGAACCCATGCTGAGCGGATTAGAGGCAGCCTTCTTCTACCTCTTTGCCTTTGTTGCGGTGGCGGCGGCCTTCATGGTCATCTCCGCGCGCAACCCCGTGCATTCGGTACTGTTCCTCATCCTGGCGTTCTTCAACGCCGCCGGCCTGTTCCTGCTCGCCGGCGCCGAGTTCCTGGCGTTGATCCTCATCGTGGTCTATGTCGGCGCGGTGATGGTGCTGTTCCTGTTCGTGGTCATGATGCTCGACGTGGACTTCGCCGAACTGAAATCCGGCGCGCTGCAATATGCCCCGATAGGCGCTCTTGTCGGCCTGATCCTCGCTGCTGAACTGATCGTGGTGACCGCCGGCTATGCCTTCGCCCCGGAGCTTGGCGCAACCGTTGCCCAGCCGACACCTGATCTCGCCACGCGGCACAATACGGCAGCGCTCGGCGACATTCTCTACACGGATTACATTTTCCATTTCCAGTTGGCCGGGCTGGTGCTGCTGGTGGCGATGATCGGCGCCATCGTGCTGACGTTGCGCCACAAGGCGAACGTCAAGCGCCAGGACGTCGTGGCCCAGGTCGCCCGCAAGCCGGTGATCGAGGTCAAGAAGGTCGAAACGGGCAAGGGGGTCTGACGATGGAAGTCGGCATCGCACATTATCTCACCGTTTCGGCGATCCTGTTCACCGTCGGCGTGTTCGGCATCTTCCTCAATCGCAGGAATGTGATCGTCATGCTGATGTCGATCGAGCTCATCCTGCTGGCGGTCAATATCAATTTCGTGGCGTTCTCAGCGGTGCTCGGAGATCTGGCCGGCCAGGTATTTGCCCTGTTCGTACTGACCGTAGCAGCGGCGGAAGCTGCAATCGGCCTGGCCATTCTTGTCGTTTTCTTCCGCAATCGCGGCACGATCGCGGCCGACGATGTCAACATGATGAAGGGTTGACGGGACAAAGCAATGTATCACGCCATCGTCTTCCTGCCGCTTCTCGGCTTCCTCATCGTCGGTCTGTTCGGTACGGCGCTCGGCGCCAAGGCGTCCGAATACATCACCTCCGGCCTGCTGGTGGTTGCGGCAGTCTTGTCCTGGGTAGCCTTCTTTTCCGTCGGCTTCGGCTCGACGGAGGTTTTCAGCATTCCGGTGCTGCGCTTCCTCGATTCAGGCGGCATGCAGGCCGACTGGGCCTTGCGGATCGACACATTGACGGTGGTCATGCTGGTTGTCGTCAACACCGTGTCTGCGCTGGTGCATATCTATTCCATCGGCTACATGCATCACGATCCGCACCGGCCGCGCTTCTTCGCCTATCTGTCGCTGTTCACCTTCGCCATGCTGATGCTGGTGACGTCCGACAATCTGGTGCAGATGTTCTTCGGCTGGGAGGGCGTCGGTCTCGCCTCCTACCTGCTGATCGGCTTCTGGTACAAGAAGCCCTCCGCCAATGCGGCGGCCATCAAGGCCTTTGTCGTCAATCGCGTCGGCGACTTCGGCTTCCTCCTTGGTATTTTTGGCGTGTTCGTGCTG
>JBARWP010000446.1:0-2158 GCA_049646905.1 Pseudaminobacter sp.
CTGTCGGGCGGCGCGAATCCGGCCTCCGGCGCGGTTTGCACTTGCGCGCGGGCGGCGCCCGCGGAGAGCGCGAAGATGAGAGCGAGGAATATAGCAGTCAGGCGGGTCATGGTGTCGTTTCACAGCACAGGAGCGAGACGGGCTGGAATGACAATTCCGGTCAGTCGTTTCGGTTCGGCGGCGAGGAGCGCTGCGCGACGGCATGCGCGGTCTGCACATGGCAGGCCTTGCGGCGTTGCTGCCAGGGCTGAATGACGCTGAGCCACAATTCGCGCGTGCCCATGATGGTGATGGAGACGGCGAACGGGATGAAGAAATAGAGGATGCGGAAGATCAGGAGCGAGGCGAGCAGCTCCTCGCGGCCGAACATGCCGAGCCCGACCAGCATCGCCGCATCGAACACGCCGAGGCTGCCAGGCGCGTGGCTCGCGAAGCCGAGCAGCGTCGCGAGGATGAACACGACCGCCATCGACAGGAAATCGATCTCCGGCTGGTTCGGGATCAGGAGATACATCGCAAGCGCGCAGAAGCCGAGATCGACGACGCCGATCATGATCTGCACCAGCGTCAGCGGCGCGGAGGGCAGCACCACCTTCCAGCCGTTGCGGCCGAGTTCGCGGCGGTTGCGGCCGACCGCGAGCCAGCCGAGATAGGCGAGGATGGCGGCAATCAGCCCGAGCCCGATCAGTTGATTGACGATCTGTGGCAGCAGCACGATGGATTCGGCGGCGGCGGGGTGCGTGATCAGGCCGATGCCGAGCACGAAGGTATTGCCGAGCCAGAAGGTGAGGCCGGAGATGAAACAGATCTTGGCGACGTCGATCGCGGAGAGCTTCCAGTCTGAATAGATGCGGAAACGGATGGCGCCGCCGGTGAATACCGTGGCGCCGATGTTGTGACCGATGGTGTAGCTCGTGAACGCCGCCAGCGCCGCCACGCGATAGGGGACGTGGAGCTTGCCGAGCGTACGCAGCGCGAACAGGTCGTAGAACGTCAGCGTGCCGAACGCGCAGCACACGCACAGCGCGGCCAGCGCGATATGTCCGAACGACTTGTCCTCGAGGGCGGAAATAATCGCCGAGGTATCGATACCCTTCAGCGTCTTGACGAGATGCAGAACGGCAATGGTAACGATGGTGAGGCTCGCCAGAATGCCGAGCCGTTTCCACCCGATCCATTTATCGAACACGCTTCGCGACGCGCTAAGCAGACCTTGCATTCATCCTCCGGCGACCGTCATGAGCCGATTGAGGGATACGAACGCAAACGGCCGAGCCGGATACTCATATGGCAAATCATCGCGTCGAAAAACAGGTCAATTTGCGGATGCATGACAAGCCTCATCGGACATCATGACGCAAGGGCGAAAGGTAAATCCGGGGCGGGGCAGTCAGGGCAGGTCCGTCTGGCAGGGGCTTTGGATGTCAGTCTCGTGACAGTCCGTATCGGGGAGAAAAGCGGCTCAATTGCGCCGAAACCGCGCCGGCCCCCGTCTCATACAAAACTTTTGTTCCTCAGAAACCTGCGGCGGCGGCCCCCGTTGAGCGAGCAGTCATTCCCCGCGGGCGGCACGCCCGATGCCCCCGCACAACACCCGAAGGAGCCGACGATGGGACTGTTCAGCAAGGATATCAAGACGCTCAATGACCTGTTCGTGCACCAGCTTCAGGACATTTATTACGCCGAGAAACAACTCGTGAAGGCTCTTCCGAAGATGGCCGAGAAGGCGACCAATCCGCAGCTCAAGCAGGGCTTCCTGTCGCATCTCGAGGAGACCAAGGGCCATGTGACGCGGCTCGAGCAGGTGTTCACCATGCACGGCGCCGAGGTGAAGGCGGTCAACTGCCCGGCGATCGACGGCATCATTGAGGAAGCCGACGAGGTGTCGGGCGAAGTCGCCGACAAGGAAGTGCTCGATGCCGCGCTGATCGCGGCCGGCCAGGCAGCCGAGCATTACGAGATCACCCGCTATGGCACGCTGATCGCATGGGCGAAGCAGCTTGGCCGCAGCGATTGCGCCTCGGTGCTGCAGAAGACGCTCGACGAGGAGCGCGCGACGGACAAGAAGCTCACCGCGCTTGCCGAGTCCAAGATCAACCTCAAGGCCGCGAGCTGAGGTCGAACGGTGCCACGCACACCGCGTGGCGCTGTCGCATTA
>JBARWP010000447.1:0-2317 GCA_049646905.1 Pseudaminobacter sp.
GCCACCTTCTCCCACAAGGGGAGAAGGCCAGGACTGCAGTTGCGCTCCCGCATTAACGTCAACCGTGATTGGCGAGGCAGTTACGGCCGGCGCTGCCTTCTCCCCTTGTGGGAGAAGGTGGCCGAGCGAAGCGAGGTCGGATGAGGGGTGTTGGAAAACGCTCAATGCTCTCCTAGTCTGGCGCGATGCCGCACCAAGCAATCCCTCCACCCAAGCGGAACTTCGCTCGCGCGCTGCGGCGCAGTATGACGGAGGCGGAGGAGAAGCTTTGGCACGAGCTGCGCGACCGGCGCCTGGACAAGATCAAGTTTCGCCGGCAGGTGCCTATCGGGTGTTATATTGCCGATTTCGCCTGTCTCGAGGCCAAGCTGGTTGTGGAGATCGACGGTAGCCAGCATACGGATTCGCTGCATGATGAGATACGCACCAACAAATTGAAATCGCGTGGGTTTCGTGTCTTGCGTTTCTGGAATGATGAGGTGATGCGCGAGCTTGATGCAGTGTGCGATACGATCATCGCCTATGCGCGGGATACGAATCTGCAGCCTCGGCGGTGACCATGAGGCGCTTTGTTCGCGCATCGTTCCTTCTATCACCCCTCATCTGTCTCGGTGCTGCGCGCCGAGCGAAGCGAGGCCGGATGAGGTACAATCGATAGGGCTAAAAATACAATTTCGGCCCGATCTTGCGACCGGGCCGACGAAGAAGTTTTTTTCAATTTTCCTCAGCTACACCCGCTGGTTGCTCCGCAGGTATCGCACTTCTCGCAGGTGCCGTTGCGCACCATGGTGAAGTTCTGGCACTCCGAGCAGGAATTGCCGGTATAGCCCTGCATCATCGACTTCATGCGGCGGTCGGCGGCGAGCGCCTTGGCCTCGGCGGCTTCTTCGGCAGCCGCATCGGTGAACAGCGCATCGGCATCCGTTTCAGCCTGGGTTTCGGCGGCTTCCTCGAAGTCGCGCTTGAAGGCGGTTGCACCTTCGGAGAAGGCGGGTGCCGCAAGCTGCATGGCGGCCGCGCCCGAAGCCGAGGCGATGGAGCGCACGTTGGAGCCCGCATAGGAGGTGGGCGTCGTCGCCTTCGGGCTGGTGCCCGGCGTACCGGCAAAGCCCTTCGGGTCGGCGGTTCCCATGGTCGAGACCACCTTGAGCGGCGAGGCGCCACGCGTCAGCCCCTTGGAGAAGGGCAGTGCCTTGCCCTCGGTGATGCCCTTGCCGAGCGAGGTGTTGGAGAAGTCGGTATCGACATGGGCGAGGTCGGTGCGACCAAGATAGGACACGGCCAGCTCGCGGAACACATAGTCGATGATCGAGGTCGCGCTCTTGATGGCGTCATTGCCCTGGACCATGCCGGCCGGCTCGAACTTTACAAAAGTGAACGCCTCGACATATTCATCCAGCGGCACGCCATATTGCAGGCCGAGCGAGATCGCGATGGCGAAATTGTTCATCATGGCACGGAAGGCGGCGCCTTCCTTGTGCATGTCGATGAAGATCTCGCCGAGGCGGCCGTCGTCGAACTCGCCGGTGCGCAGGTAGACCTTGTGGCCGCCGACGATCGCCTTCTGGGTGTAGCCCTTGCGGCGGTTCGGCAGTTTCTCGCGGTCGCGGTAGAGGCGCTCCACCACGCGCTCGACGATCTTCTCGGTGACCTGCGCGGCGCGGGCGGCGGCGGGCTGGGCGATCAATTCCTCGATCAGATCGTCCTCGTCCTCCTCGTCATCGGCCAGCAGCGAGGCGTTGAGCGGTTGGCTGAGCTTGGAGCCGTCGCGATAGAGCGCATTGGCCTTCAGCGCCAGCTTCCACGACAGCATGTAGGCTTCCTTGCAATCCTCGACCGTCGCCTCGTTGGGCATGTTGATGGTCTTGGAGATTGCGCCCGAAATGAAGGGCTGGGCGGCTGCCATCATGCGGATGTGGGACTCGACCGACAGATAGCGCTTGCCGATCTTGCCGCAGGGATTGGCGCAATCGAACACGGGCAGGTGCTCGTCCTTGAGGAAGGGCGCGCCCTCCAGCGTCATGGCGCCGCAGGCGTGGATATTGGCGGCCTCGATGTCCTTTTTGGAGAAGCCGAGCGCCGGCAGCATTTCGAAGGAGAAGTCGCCCAACTGCTCGTCGGTGAAGCCGAAGGTCTCCTTCACCCAGTCGGCGCCGAGCGTCCACTGGTTGAAGACGAACTTGATGTCGAAGGCCGACTTGAGCGCCGCGTTCAGCGCCGCGATCTTCTCGTCGGTGAAGCCCTTGGCCTTGAGCGAGCCGGGGTTGATGCCGGGCGCCTGGTTGAGGTTGCCGTGGCCGACCGCATAGGCCTCGAT
>JBARWP010000448.1:0-4521 GCA_049646905.1 Pseudaminobacter sp.
GGTTGGCACCGCGCAGGCCGGGCGCCAGGCCGACGATGAGCAGGCGCACGGCCGCGTCGCCTTCCGGCGGCAGGAAGGAGGGCACCGGCGCATTGTGCCATAACGGCTCGCGCTCGCGCCAGCTCGCAATGAAATCATGCAGGCGGGGGCAGAGCGGACAATCGGGCGAGGGCTCGGATGCGCCCTGCATCAAAAGTCTTCGTCATCGGCCGATTCGGCCGGCTCCGGGCGTCGCACTGGGCGTTCGGTAGGATCGCGGCCGATCTCGCTCTTCAGCGACATGAGGTCGATGAAATGGTCGGCCTGCCGGCGCAACTCATCGGAGATCATCGGTGGCTGCGAGGCCATGGTGGAAACCACGCTCACCTTCTTGCCACGGCGCTGCAGCGCCTCGACCAGCGTGCGGAAATCGCCGTCGCCGGAGAAGATGACATAGTGATCTACCACTTCGGCCAGTTCCAGCGCATCGACGGTAAGCTCGATGTCCATATTGCCCTTGATCTTGCGGCGTCCGGCGGAATCGGTGAATTCCTTGGCCGGCTTGGTCACCACCTTGAAGCCGTTATAGTCGAGCCAGTCGATCAGGGGGCGAATGGAGGAGTATTCCTGATCCTCCACCAGGGCGGTGTAGTAATAGGCGCGAAGCAGATAGCCTCGCTTCTGGAAGCTCGACAGCAATTTGCGATAGTCGATGTCGAAACCGAGCGAACGCGAGGTGGCGTAGAGATTTGCGCCGTCAATAAAGAGCGCGATCTTCTCACGTGGATCAAACATGTGAAATAACCCTAGAAAAAATAGGCAACGTCATCAAAACGCCAAGACTGCCAATGGGTTTCGTGAAAACAGCCCTGACGCACCGCCTAAACTAAAAATATAGCCCGACTGATTACCATTCCAAGGGCAGCAAGCCATCACAAGAAAATGTGATCTTGCATTTCCGCCAAGAGGAGGTTGACTGTCAAGGGATCGGGAAAGGGCTGGCGGCTGGGTACGCGGCAAGGGATACGATACGGCTTACTGCTTGTGTTTTGCGCCGGTTCAGGTTATGGACCGCGCCTGTTTTCCATGACATTCACGTATGAAAGGGGCAATCCATGGCCCGCGTAACCGTTGAAGACTGCATTGACAAGGTCGACAACCGCTTTGAACTGGTGCTTCTGGCCGGCCACCGTGCGCGTCAGATCTCGCAGGGCGCGGCAATCACCGTCAACCGCGACAACGACAAGAACCCGGTCGTCGCCTTGCGCGAAATCGCCGATGAAACCCTGTCGCCGGGCGATCTCAAGGAAGACCTGATCCATTCGCTGCAGAAGCATGTCGAGGTGGATGAGCCCGAAACCGACGGCCAGGCGCTGCTCGACCAGAGCGATGCTGCGACCGTCTCCGCCGAGGACGAGCGCGAAGAAGAAAACATCGCTTTCGACCGCATGAGCGAGGAAGACCTGCTTGCCGGCATCGAAGGCCTCGTCGCGCCCGAGAAAAACGACGAATACTGACCTTTCCGGTTGGCATCGGCACTTCCGTGCCGGATCAATCATGGCTATTTATGACATGCGCCGTATCGCCCGATGCGGCGCATGATCGTTTGCGACCTGAGAGAACCCGCCCATGATGCGTCAATATGAGCTTGTCGAGCGCGTGCAGCGCTACAAGCCCGACGTGAACGAGGCGCTTCTCAACAAGGCTTATGTCTACGCCATGCAGAAGCATGGCCACCAGCGGCGCGCCTCGGGCGATCCGTATTTCTCGCACCCGCTCGAAGTGGCGGCGATCCTCACCGAGATGCACATGGACGAGGCGACCATCGCGGTGGCGCTGCTTCATGACACGATCGAGGACACGACCGCGACGAGGCAGGAGATCGACGAGCTTTTCGGCCCCGATCTCGGTTCGCTTGTCGAGGGGCTGACCAAGCTGAAGAAGCTCGATCTCGTCTCCAAGAAAGCCGAGCAGGCCGAGAACCTGCGCAAGCTGCTGCTGGCGATCTCCGAAGATGCGCGCGTGCTTCTGGTCAAGCTCGCCGACCGCCTGCACAATATGCGCACGCTCGACCATATGCCCGAAAGCAAGCGCCTGCGCATTGCCGAGGAGACAATGGACATATATGCGCCGCTGGCCGGCCGCATGGGCATGCAGGGCATGCGCGAGGAACTGGAGGAACTGGCCTTCCGCTATATCAATCCGGAGGCCTATCGCACGGTGACCGCCCGGCTTGCCGAGCTTTCCGAGCGCAATCGCGACGTGATCGTGGAGATCGAAAACACGCTGTCGGAACTGTTCAAGAAGTACGAGCTGAAGGCGAGCGTAAAGGGCCGGCAGAAAAAGCCGTGGTCGGTTTTTCGCAAGATGGAGTCCAAGGCGCTCTCCTTCGAGCAGCTTTCCGATATTTTCGGCTTCCGCGTCATCGTTGACACGGTGGAGGATTGCTATCGCGCGCTGTGTGCCATCCACACGACCTGGTCGATGGTGCCGGGCCGCTTCAAGGACTACATTTCGACGCCCAAGCAGAACGACTATCGCTCGATCCACACCACGATCGTCGGGCCGTCGCGCCAGCGCATCGAATTGCAGATCCGCACCCGCGAAATGAACAAGGTGGCCGAATATGGCGTCGCCGTTCATGCGCTCTACAAGGACGCCCCTGGCAAGGTGAATGCGGCCGACCATGCCATCTCCAAGGAAACCAACGCCTATGCCTGGCTGCGGCGCACCATCGAGCAACTGGCGGAAGGCGACAATCCGGAAGACTTCCTCGAAAACACCAAGCTGGAATTGTTCCAGGACCAGGTGTTCTGCTTTACCCCGAAGGGCATGTTGATTGCCCTGCCGCGCGGCGCCACCCCGATCGACTTCGCCTATGCTGTCCACACCGATGTCGGCGACACCTGTGTGGGCGCCAAGGTCAATGGCCGCATCATGCCGCTGATGACCGAACTGAAGAATGGCGACGAGGTCGAGATCATCCGCTCCAAGGCGCAGGTGCCGCCGGCGGCATGGGAATCGGTGGTGGTGACGGGCAAGGCACGCGCCGCCATCCGGCGTGCGACCAAGAACGCGATCCGCAAGCAGTATTCGGGCCTTGGCGTGCGCATTCTGGAGCGCGCCTTCGACCGGGCCGGCAAGGTCTTTTCCAAGGATGGGTTGAAGCCGGTCCTGCATCGTCTTGCGCGCAAGGACGTCGAGGACGTGCTGACCGCTGTCGGCCGTGGTGAACTGGCTTCGACCGACGTGATGAAGGCGGTGTTCCCGGACTTCAAGGATGAACGGATCACCCAGGCGCCGAAACCGCGCGAGGAGGGCTGGTCGAAGATCCGCAATGCGGCCGGCATGCTGTTCCAGATTCCGGGCCGGGCCTCGCGCAAGGACAAGCGTGTCGCCAGGGAGAACGGCGCAGTGCCGATCCGTGGCGTTCGCGGCGACCTGCCGGTGCGGTTTGCGCCGGAAGGGGCGGTGCCGGGAGACCGCATCATCGGCATCATGCAGCCGGGGTCCGGCATCACCATTTATCCGATCCAGTCGCCGTCGCTCACGGCCTTTGACGACCAGCCTGAACGCTGGATCGATGTGCGCTGGGACATCGACGAGGCGACCAAGGAACGCTTTCCCGCCCGCATCTCCGTGGTGGCGCTCAACGCGCCGGGATCGCTAGCCGAAATCGCGCAGGTGATTGCCGAAAACGATGCCAACATCCATACCCTTTCCATGATCCGTACCGCGCCCGATTTCACGGAGATGCTGATCGATCTGGAGGTCTGGGACCTGAAGCACCTGAACCGGCTGCTCTCTCAGCTCAAGGAGAACGCGAGCGTCAGTGATGCGCACCGTGTCAATGGTTGAACGCTTGCCAAGCAATGGAATTACCGATGGATAAGACAGAAGTGCTGGATATCTTCCGCAGCGCAGGCGCCGTGCTGGAAGGCCATTTCATCCTGACCTCGGGCCTGCGCAGCCCTATCTTCCTGCAGAAGGCACGTGTCTTCATGCATGCCGACAAGACCGAGAAGCTGTGCCGGGCGTTGGCGGAGAAGATCCGTGCCGAGGTGCCGGGCCGTATCGACTATGTCGTGGGGCCGGCCATCGGCGGGCTCATCCCCGCCTACGAGACCTCGCGCCATCTCGGCGCGCCGGCAATTTGGGTGGAGCGCGAAGCCGGCACCTTCAAGCTGCGGCGCTTCGAGATCGAGCCCGGGGCACGCGTGGTCATCGTGGAGGATATCGTCACCACCGGCCTGTCGATCCGCGAAACCATCGAGTGCCTGCGCGGGCTGGGCGCGGATGTGCTGGCAGCCGCCTGCATCATCGACCGCTCGGCAGGCAAGAGCGATGTCGGCGTCAAGCTGGTGGCGCTCGCCGACTACGAGGTGCCGGCCTATCCGGCGGACCAACTGCCACCCGAGCTTGCCGCGCTGCCTGCGGTGAAGCCCGGCAGCCGCAACATTTAATTACCGGTCTGATGTCTGCGCGCCGCATTACCCCCCTCTGGCCTGCCGGCCATCTCCCCCTCAAGGGGGGAGATCAGCC
>JBARWP010000449.1:0-1981 GCA_049646905.1 Pseudaminobacter sp.
TCTCACCACCTTCCCCGAGGGGCTCGACAAATATCGTAACGACGCGCTCGCGGCGAAATGGGAGAGCATCCGCGCGGTACGCTATGTCGTCACCGGCGCGCTGGAGATCGAGCGTGCCGCCAAGCGCATCGGCTCCTCGCTCGAGGCCTCGCCGCTCGTCTATGTCTCCGACATGAAGCTGTTCGCGATCCTCGCCGACACCGATCTCGCCGAGGTGTGCATCACTTCGAATGCGATGGTCACCAACGACGATCCGCCCGCGGATGCGTTCCGGCTCACCGAGGTGCCGGGCGTTGCCGTGGTGGTGGAAAAGGCGGTGGGGAAGAAGTGCGCGCGCTCGTGGAAGATCCTGCCCACCGTCGGCGACGATCCGGAATATCCCGACGTCACGCCCCGCGACGCGCAGGCGTTGCGCGAATGGAAGGCGCTGGCGAAGGTCTGACGGCGATGTGCGATGGCCCGCACCGCACCCGATGCCCGCGCTGACAACGCGGGCATGGCGAGGGCAAGTGCGGGTCCGATCAGATTATCGCATCAGAACGTCGCACGGGCTTTGGCGTAGAAGGTGCGGCCGGCCTGCGGCAGGCCCCAGGCCAGTTCGTAATTGTCGTCGAGGATGTTCTTCACGCCGCCGGACACCTCGAAATTCTCGTTGAACTTGTAATTGAGGTTGACGTTGAGGAGCGTGTAGGCCCCGGTGCGGATATAGCCACCGTTCGGGAAAACGTCGCGCACCGCCTGGTTCGCCGCATTCGTGCCGACGTTCACATCGCTCCAGCGGTCACTGGCGAGCTCCAGGCTCGGCGTGACGGTGAACCGATCGATCGGCTGCCACGAGGCATAAAGGAATGCTTTGTGGGACGGCACGCCGGTCGCCTGCAAATTGGGCTGCAACGGGTCCTTGATGGTGCGACGGATGAAGGTGTAGTTGCCGCCGATCGCGAGCTGCGGCAACAGTTGCTTCTCAGCCGAGACCTCGAAGCCGTAGAAATGACCGTCGCCGACATTCTGCGTCTGCGTGGTGCTGTCGGGAAGCTGCACGGTCTGGATCATGTCGCGCACGTCGCTGTAGAAGATCGCGGCCGTGCCTCGCAGGTCGGGCGTGACGCGACCCTTCCAGCCGAGCTCGTAGTTCGTCGCGCGCTCCGGCCCGAGATTCGGGTTCGGCGTCGCGGTGCCGAAGCGCGTGCTGTAAAGCTCGAACAGCACCGGAAAGCGGGCGCGATCGGAGATGCTGGCGTAAAGCTGCGCGACCTCGCTGTAGCGCCAGATCGCCGCCGTCTGCCAGTTGAAGGCGTCGGAGCCGCCCTTGGGATATTCATAGATGAAACCGCCGCCGCTATTCCATTCCTCGGCCCTGCCGACCCAGTATTTATCGTAGCTGATGCCGCCGACCAGATCGAAGTTCGGCCTGACGTGGAAGGTATTTTCCGCTGCGACCGACCACGTCGTCTGCCCCTGAGTCTGCTTCGGCTCGACAGAGCCCCCCGACGGTAGGGTCGGCTGGTTATGGTTCCACTCGACGTGGGTATCCTCGCGATAGTGGAACGCCCCCTTCAGCGTGTTCATCGGGATCAGCCGTGTGCCGACCTCGACGAACCGCCTTTCGCGTTGTCCTTGTAGTAACTGTCGAAGCGGCCGCCCGCCGACTGCGTCGTGTAGCTGATGTTATCGTAGGCGGAGAGCACGTTGTCGAACGTGTTGTAGTAGAGCTTGGTCTTGAGGTACGAGGCGTCGCCAACCTGGGTGTGCGACAGGAACGATAGATTCTGGATGTTCCACACCGGCCAGCGCCAATAGCTGTTCGGCGGCTGCAACGGATTGGTATAGACGTTGAGCGGCGCGCCCTTCTTGCCTTCCTGCTTGATGAAGTTGATGGTGTATTCGTCGGTGGCGTTGGGCGTGAAGCCGACCTTGGCGTTGATGCGCCAGTCGCGGGAATCGGAGCCGATGCGGCGGCCGCCGTCCTCGATCGATCCCT
>JBARWP010000450.1:0-6247 GCA_049646905.1 Pseudaminobacter sp.
TTCGGGCGCCACACGGTCCGACAGACGAACAGACACCGGTCGACGAAGATCAGCCTGCCGGTTTGCCGGCTTCGGAGCCGGTTCCGCACAAATGGCGAGTTCTCCGGTCCCTTGGAACCAAAGCTGGTTGGAGCTATTTCCTCGGCAAAGGAGTTCGAAATGGCGAAATATTCCAAGGACGACCATGTCAGCTGGAATTCAGAAGCGGGTCGGGTGACTGGCAGGATAATCAGGATCCATGAAAAGGATTTCCGGTACAAGGGTCACCCGCGCCGCGCTTCCAGGGACTCACCCCAATATGAGATTGCGAGTGACAAAACCGATCACGTTGCCGCACACAAGGAAGAGACGCTGACCAAGATCGACTGATCTTTATGACCACCGTCATGCAAACCGCTCCCTTGGCCTCGACGCCGTCGTCAGCTGGCGGGCATGATTTGGAAATTCGTCAAGCTTTTCGACTTGGCGGACCCTCGCCGAGGATCCACCATCTGCCCTGATGGCAATCACTGATCGCGGCCGGTCCAATTAGCCGGCCTGGGCAAGGGCAACGGCGTCGGGACCAGCCGGGTAGCGCAGTCGGTTCGAGGTGTCGTTCGCGGCCAGCCACACCGCTTCTGCCACATCGTCTTCCTTCGTCGTTAGCGCCGGATTGGCGAACGCGGCAAAGATGGGTCGCGCGAAATCCGCATAAGCTTCCGGTATCAGGTCTTCGACGCGCACTTCGGTGTTCGCCGCGAACCGTGTCGTCGGTGCATAGCCTGGCTCCACCAGCTTTACGCGCACCTCGAAGGCTCCCAGTTCATGCGCCAGTGAGCCGGTGAAGCCTTCGATAGCCTGCTTGCTTGCGGTGTAGGCTGCGGCCAGCGGCATCGGCGCCAGCGTCGCGCTAGAGGTAACGTTCACGATCACGCCCGACCGGCGCGCCCGCATCTGCGGGATCACGGCCTGCGTCATCGCCATCACGCCGAAAGTGTTGGTCTCGAACACCTTGCGCACATGCGACATCGGCGTCGCCTCGAAGGCGCCCACCACGCCTATCCCGGCATTGTTCACTAGCACGTCGATCGGCCCTGCCGTGTCGATCGCGGCCGCGATGCTTTCGGCACTGGTGACATCCAGCGGCAGGATGCGGATACGCTCCGACGCGGGCAGCAGGCCCTCGCGAGGGTTGCGCATGGTGGCGATGACAGTCCAGCCGTGGGCATGGAAGTGGCGGGCGGTCTCCAGCCCGTATCCGGATGAGCAGCCGGTGATGAGGATTGTCTTCATGTCAGTCTCCTGTGTTTGATGTTGACGGGGCCGATGTACCCGCCATAAACAGGATGATCATCAATCAGAAATCCTATTTTCATTTGCAAAAGTCCGAAATGGCCGACCCACTCTCTCAGGTGATCCAGCTTCTGCGCCCCCGCGCCGTGTTCTCGAAAGGGATCAGCGGGGCCGGCCGCTGGGCTGTGCGCTATGCCGAATTCGGTGAGCCCGGCTTCTGCGCCGTGACGGAGGGGCGATGCCGCCTAGCCGTCGATGGCGAGGCGGCAGTCGTCCTCGAGGAGGGAGACTTCGTCCTTCTACCGGCGACACCGGCTTTCACAATGTCCGGTTTCGAGCTCGCGCCCGTCCTGCGTATCGATCCGAAGACAACCCCGACGCCCGACAGGGAAGTCCGCTACGGTCGGCAGGATGGGCCGCCCGATGTCCGGCAGTTTGGCGGCTGGTTTTCTTTCAACTCGCCCGATGCCGGCCTGCTGGTGTCGCTCCTGCCGCGCATGATCCATATCCGGGGCATCCCGCGGCTGACGCAATTGGTGCATCTCGTCGGCGAGGAGGCGGCACGCGAGGACATCGGTCGCGACCTTATCCTCGAACGTCTCGTGGAAATCCTACTGATCGAGGCGCTTCGGGCGACCCCGGCCGGAGAAACCCAGCCCGGTCTTCTGCGTGGTCTGGCCGATCCCCGGATAGCCACCGCGTTGCGCCGGATGCACGCCGATGTCGAACGGTCATGGACCATACCCGACCTCGCGCGGGAGGCCGGCATGTCCCGTTCCGCCTTTTTCGACCGCTTCGTCCGCATGGTCGGGGTCCGGCCGATGGAGTATCTGCTGTCCTGGCGCATGGCCGTCGCAAAGGATCTGCTACGTGGCGGAGGGATCGCACTCGACGAGGTGGCCAGGCGGATCGGCTACGGCTCCGCGAGCACTTTCAGCACGGCCTTCAGCCGCCATGTCGGCCTGCCGCCCGGCCGCTTCATGAGACGCTCGAATGCGCAGGGCGAAACGATACCCGCTGCGATGTCCTGGGACTGATTGCGGTGGCGGTCGTCCATGGCAGAAATCGGCGGTGCCCATCAGGTTTACTGCCCCAGACAACCGGCGCAACGGACGAACAGCCAATAGTCCCCGGGTGTGATGGCTGGGGGCGGGCGTGGACGCGGGAAAGGACGTCGAAATCAACCTGATCGTAACGCTTTTTGTTGGATGGTTGCAGGACCTGAAGGGGGCTATCGATGGTTGCAACGAGATCATTCGTCGCCGTTGGCGACACGACACAACAGGCATTGTCCAAACTCGCGGCTGCTCTCGATGACACGCCGCCGCTGGATGCGCATTTTGCTTACCTGTTCTACGATTGCCAGCATGATGACGAGGCGATTTTCGCCTTCATCAGGCAGCGATATCCGCAGACCGCCCTGCTGGGCGGAACCTCCTGTGCCGGCGTGATGAGCGAGGCCGGCCTTGCCGGCGCCGGCTCCATCGGCCTGTTGCTGGTCGAGGATCCCGACGGCGACTACGGTACCGCGGCCGTGAACTTGCAGGATGACGCCGCCGACCGCGCCGAGCAGGCTCTGCATGCCGCGCTCGAAAACGCCGGCTGTGCCGGGGAGTTACCGGAACTCATCTGGATCTACCAGGCGCCCGGCCAGGAGGAGGCCGTGATCGAAGGCCTGCGCCGGGTGGTTGGCGACCGCTGCCCGATCATTGGCGGCAGTTCGGCCGACAACGAAGTTGCCGGCGACTGGCGCCAGATCGGCCCCGACGGGGTAATGCGCGATGGGCTCGTCGTCGGCGTGCTCTTCTCCTCGTCGGGTATCGGCTTCGCGTTCCAGGGTGGATACGAACCGAGCGGCGAGAGCGGTATCGTCACGCGGGTCGGCTTTGGTCCGGCCGGCGACAGCGGCATCGTCACGAAATCGCGTGGCCGTGAGATCATCAGTATCGATGGGGAGCCGGCTGCCGAGGTCTACAACCGCTGGGTCGACGGCGCGCTGAGCGACAAGCTGGGCGAAGGCGGCAACATCCTCAAGGATACGACGATGTTTCCGGTCGGCGTCGATGCCGGCAAGATCGAGGGCATCACGAACTACCTTCTGATCCATCCTGACCGTATCCTGCCCGATGGCGCGCTCTCGACCTTTGCCGAGATCGAGGAGGGCACGAGGCTCTTCAGCATGCGCGGGAACAAGTCGCGCCTGGTCGAGCGGGCCGGCAAGGTTGCAAGGGCCGCCGCCGCGACGCTGCCGGGCGGGGCGGACAACCTGGCCGGAGGACTGGTCGTCTACTGCGCCGGCTGCATGCTGGCGGTCGGCGAGGAGATGCCGAAGGTGTCCATGGCGGTGTCCGAAAGCTTCGATGGCAAGCCGTTCGTCGGGTGTTTCACGTTCGGCGAACAAGGCGCGATGCTCAACCGGAATGCCCACGGCAACCTGATGATCTCTGCGATTGCCTTCGCAAAGTGATGGGCTGGTGCCTATGGAAGACTCGGAGGAGCTCCGCGAAACCGTATTGACCATGCGCAGGGAGGTCGACCTCCTGCGCATGGAAACCACCCATGCCAATCTGCTCCTGACTGCGCTCGATGCCGTGCTGTCCGTCGATAGCGAGGCGGATCCTTTCACCAGCGTCTTTTCGGCCCTTATGCCCGTCTTTGCCTGCACCTGCGTGATCGTGCTGATCGAGCAGGACGAAGGCGGGCAGGGGGCGCTGGAGTGCGTTGCTTCCAGCGATCAGCGAGCGATCGGCTTGATATGGCAGACGGAACGGCTGTTCCAGAAGGTTCTTTCCGGGCGCATCGTTTCGACGGTGGGCAATACCGGCATCGACGCCCGGCCGTGCGGTATCGGACAGGCGTTCTCGAACAATCAGCCTGCGCTCTTCCTGCCGCTCGCGGTCCGTGATCGCCGCGGCCTCATGATGCTGCTGCGGGAGCCAGGCGAATCCGGTTTCGACCGCGCTCATGTGACGCTGGCCCGCAAGTTTTCCCTGCTCGCCTCGCATGCCTTCGCGGCCAGGCAGGCAAGCCTCACGGAAGCGGAAAGCCACCGCCTGAAGGACCTCACCGAAAAACTGCAGGCCAGCGAGGAGGCACTTCGCTTCCGCGCCAACCACGATCAGCTTACCGGGCTGCCAAATCGGTCCTATATCCAGGAACTGGTGAGCGACATGATCGCGCGCAAGCAGCCCGGCCAGAAGCTTGCTCTTGCCTTCATCGACCTCGACGAGTTCAAGCGGGTCAACGACCTGCATGGCCATGCCGCCGGAGATGCGATGCTGCGCGAGGTGGCCGTGCGGGTCATGTCGGAGATACGGCCAACCGACGTGTTCGGCCGCATCAGCGGAGACGAATTCGTCATCGCACTCGACCCCATCGAGCAACGCACCGACGTCTCCCTGACCATCGATCGCGTCCGGGCCAGGTTGCAGCAGCCTCTCCATGTCCAGGGAACCGAGTTGCATCCCTCGGCCTCGATCGGCATTGCCCTCTATCCGACGCACGGCTCGGACTACGAGACGTTGCGCCGTCACGCGGACCTGGCGATGTACCGCGCAAAGACAGCCACCAAGGGCAGTGTGGCGTTCTTCACCCAGGATCTTGGCCGCCAGGCAACCGAAAGGCTGACCCTGGAACAGCGTTTGCGCGAAGCGGTATCGGCCGGAGAATTCCGCTGCGCCCTGCAACAGAAGGTCGACATCCGCTCCGGCGCCATCGTCGGGTTCGAGGCCCTGGCGCGTTGGGTCGATGTCGACGGCAAGATCAGGTCGCCGGGGGAGTTCCTGCCGCTCGCCAGCGAACTCGGTCTGCTCAACGAGATCACGATGCTGATCGTCGACGACCTCATCGCGAGACTACCCGAACTCAATGCCATGTTCGGCTCGCGCGTCAGGTACAGCCTGAACGTTTCCCCCGCACAGGCGACGGATATCCCCTTTATGCTGAAGCTGACGCGACGGCTCGGTGCCAGCGAGGGCGACCGGTTCATCGTGGAACTCACCGAAGAGGCGCTCGCTTCGACCGGGCCGTTGGAAACCCATGTGCTGCCCATGCTGCAATCGACCGGTATCCGGCTCTCGATCGACGACTTCGGGACCGGCTATTCGTCACTGGCGAAACTGGCCGCGCTGACTGTCGACGAGCTGAAAATCGACAAGTCGCTCGTGACCTCCATCCATGAGCGGCCCCGCAACCAGGTCATCCTGAGAGCAATCGAGTCACTGGGCTCCGCGCTCAGGATGTCGATCGTCGCAGAAGGCGTCGAGACGACCGAGGAAAGCGAGTTTCTGCTGCGCAATACGGCGATCGCCATAGGCCAGGGCTACCTGTTCCACAAGCCGCAGACCCTGGCCGATATCCTCGACCCCGCGCCCAAGCGCAAGGCCAGGAAATCGGGGATCTTGCCCCTGGCGGGCTGAAGCACATCACGATCATCCGGATTCACTTGCGGCAGCAAGCGGCGCCTGCACCGCCCTGGCTGGACCGTCCATCAAGATGAAAATACGCGGGACGTGGCGACAGCGGTGTGATTACCTCTGTGGCAGGGTCTTTTGTCAGGCCGTCCTGCGCTCCGCATGACGATCGATGGCTACACAGCCGGCCGTGCTGCGCGCATTGATGCGGGTGCTGTCGGCATAGCCATGCAGCGCGATGGCGGCCAGATCGTCGCCCGACCGGATCGCACGTGTCCACCAGCCGTCGCGGTATTGCCATCCGGCCCGGATCGCAGCCTCCGCGTCCCGGCTGTCGGGACGCAGCTCTACAGCCTCGTGGACAATGCGCGCGCCGGGGGACCGCCGCTTCAACAGCGCGCGGGCTTGTGTGAGTGCATCCCGCTTGTTGTCCGCCAGGACGAGCTGGTGGAAATAGTGCCGCGATCGCCGAAGCTGCGTGAGGTAAGCGATCCTGACCTGATATGCCGCCACGCCTGTTCTCTCTTTATTCCTGTTTCCTACTGAACATTGGGATTGAATGT
>JBARWP010000451.1:0-1776 GCA_049646905.1 Pseudaminobacter sp.
ATCCTGAGCTACGCGACGGCATCGACCTCGGACTCGATCGTCGACCTCGAGTCGAAGCACTCGTTCCCGGCCTCCGACCCCGGTCAGTCGCCCGGCGATGAGGAGACGACGACGCGTCCTGTGCACATCAACAGCGGCGCCCCGGCGAACGCCTCCACGCCCGTGCCGGTCACGACGCCGTCGGGGGAGAAGTACATCCTCGACAACGGTGCCGTCACTCTCGCCGCCATCACATCGTGCACCAACACGTCGAACCCGTCGGTGATGATCGCCGCCGGTCTCGTCGCACGCAAGGCGCTCGAGAAGGGCCTGAAGCAGAAGCCGTGGGTCAAGACCACGCTCGGCCCGGGTTCCAAGGTCGTCACCGACTACTACGAGAAGTCCGGACTCGACAAGGATCTCGAGGGCCTCGGGTTCTACACGGTCGGCTACGGCTGCACGATCTGCATCGGCAACTCGGGCCCGCTGATCGAAGAGGTCTCCGAGGCGATCAATTCGCACGACCTCGCCGTGACAGCTGTGCTCTCGGGTAACCGCAACTTCGAGGGTCGCATCAGCCCCGACGTGAAGATGAACTACCTCGCGAGCCCGCCGCTGGTCATCGCGTACGCACTCGCAGGGTCGATGCACTTCGACTTCGAGAACGACGCGCTCGGCAAGGGCACCGATGGCGAAGACGTGTTCCTGAAGGACATCTGGCCAACCCCGGCCGAAGTGCAGGAGCTCGTCGACTCGTCGATCTCGCGCGAGCAGTTCATCAAGCAGTACGCCACCGTCTTCGACGGAGACGAGCGTTGGAAGAGCCTGCCGACGCCGGATGACGCGATCTTCCAGTGGGACGAGAACTCGACCTACGTGCGCAAGGCCCCGTACTTCGACGGCATGACGATGGAGCTCACTCCGGTGCGCGACATCGAGGGTGCTCGTGTGATGGCCACGCTCGGCGACTCGGTCACGACCGACCACATCTCGCCGGCCGGAAACATCAAGACGGGCACGCCCGCGGCGCAGTACCTCACCGAGCACGGTGTCGACCGCAAGGACTTCAACTCCTTCGGATCGCGTCGTGGCAACCACGAGATCATGATCCGCGGCACGTTCGCGAACATCCGTCTGAAGAACGTCATGGTCTCGGCCGTGAACGACGGCCAGGTCGTCGAGGGTGGCTACACCCGCGACTTCACGCAGCCCGGAGGCCCGCAGTCGTACATCTACGATGCGAGCATGAACTACCAGGCGCAGGGCACACCCCTCGTCATCTTCGGTGGCAAGGAGTACGGCTCCGGTTCGTCGCGCGACTGGGCTGCAAAGGGCACGAGCCTGCTGGGAGTCAAGGCGGTCATCACCGAGAGCTTCGAGCGCATCCACCGCTCCAACCTCATCGGCATGGGCGTCGTCCCGCTGCAGTTCCCTGCGGGCGAGAGCTGGGAGTCGCTGGGTCTCGCCGGCACCGAGATCGTCTCGATCTCGGGCCTGGAAGAGCTCAACAACGGTGTGACCCCGAAGACCGTCAAGGTCACGGCCACGCCGAGCGAGAACTCGGCAGAGGGCAAGCAGCCGGTGGAGTTCGACGCGGTCGTCCGCATCGACACCCCGGGTGAGGCTGACTACTACCGCAACGGCGGCATCCTGCAGTACGTGCTGCGTTCGCTGGTCTGATCCCACATACGAAGGGGCTCCGATCTTCGGATCGGAGCCCCTTCGTCGTGTCAAGGGGGTGCTGTTTCACCGTGCTCTCCGAGCCTGGCGGGGTAGGATCGACACGCGCCCGCACCG
>JBARWP010000452.1:0-1597 GCA_049646905.1 Pseudaminobacter sp.
ACGCCGATCTGGCCGCAGCCGCCAGGAACAAGTCGGGAATGGCGGATGGATACTGGAAGCTCGCCCACGCCGCGCGGCTGAAAGCCTTGGCGGCGAATGCGGTTCTGGCAGCGCTGGAGGAGGCAGGAGAATAACTATGGATCAGAAGAAGCTCCTGACTCTCCAGCAAGCGGCCGGCATTGCCGGGCGTGTCTCCAAATACTGTCGAGGGCGGCGCGAGCTGTGTCCGCGTCGCCGTATGCACGTTAGTGTTTTTTGGACGCTTTTCGCCTAGCCTTTTCCGCTATCACGAACCAACTCGGCTCAATGCCGCTGGCCCATGTGACATCGGCCTCGGCGTCGTGCTGTTCCTCAGGCGGTTCCGGCTCGAAATCGGGATCGCCGTCCATCTCGTCGAGAAGGTCTATCAGACGTTTGATGGCGCCTTCCAAAAGTTGCCGTTCGAAGCTCATCTGTCACACCATTCGACGGCGAGCTTGCCCTCGAGCGCCTTCACAGCCCGCTCGATATGAACATGCCTCACACGCTGTCGGCCGGCTGCCTGTCGGAAAATCTTCTGGCTACCCAGCGAGCGATCAAGGTCCGCGAGCGTCATGTTGAGGTCGAAGGCGCGTTGCCGGATCGCGTTCACGAGCGGGTCATCTGATGGTGCAGGCGGCTTTTGCGCGACGAAGATCCGAGCGTAGCTCAGCCGGCCACTTGGTTGAGGCTCAGGCCCAACTCAGCTGCTATTTGCTTCCGCTGACATCCCGCCGAGGCTAATTTTCGTAGTTTGGCATCTTGTGCGGCGGTCCACACGTGTCGGCTCGTCGTGAGATTGCACTTCCCTGCAAAGGCGTGGATCGCCCGGATTGTACGGTGTGGAAGACGCTTCCTGATAGCCTGGACATCCGGCCAGTGCGAAACCACGACCTCGTGCTCCTTCAACGTCCAATTGGCATGGCGGCGAATGACGCGGTGAACTCGACCTTCCGAATGCCCAATCATTCCGTGCATTGTGCACCTCTTCTTACGGTTGGTTACGCCCGCCGCGCGCACGAACCATGTGCTCTGTTCGGCTACCAAACGAGTCCTTCTGTTGTGCAATGCCTCGTTTCCACAAGCCTCAAAAGGACTGATGGGGAGGAAGGTTTCGTGATTTTGGTGGTCGCTGACAGCAAACGAAAATGCCCCGCCAGAAGCGGGGCACCTTAGTCACTTCGCTGAAAGACCCTCGCAGCGCAACTGGTAGCTACCAGCTTGGTATTGCTTGAGGTTGCCGGCTTTCATGTCCTTGTGGCGCGGGCACATGCCGTTGGCCTTATGCGGCTTGCAGAGAAGACAGCCGGCCCGAGCTGATTTCGGGCGCTTTCGCTTGTGGTGCATCCTTGCCTCCGATCATCACCGGTGCGCCCCGATGGCGCGCGGGCATCTTCGGAGCAATGGAGGAGATCAAGACGCTCATGGGTTCAGTGCTGCTCTTTGCGTCTGCATCCTCGCCTGTTTGCGGACGCGCCGGTTGAAGTTCTTCTTGTTTTTCTTGACAGTATCCGGCCTGTCCAGCCCGACGACAATCCGGCGGGCCTTACGAGAAAAGGCGTCGTACTCGTCGCCGCCT
>JBARWP010000453.1:0-3614 GCA_049646905.1 Pseudaminobacter sp.
CAGATGGGATGTCGATCATGGAGCGGGGACATGAGGTCCCCGCTTTTTTTATGCCTGGCGCCGACGCCTGCCGCTTGAGGAATTGGCCCACATCCCCATATTTCGGTTGAAATGGACCTGGCTCGACCGAGCGGGTCCGTCACCTTGAATCTGACCCGGTGCCGCAAAGCGGGCCGGTGAGGGAATGGAGACGAATATGAATCTTGAGAAATATTCCGAGCGCGTCCGTGGTTTCATCCAGTCGGCGCAGACCATGGCGCTTTCCAGAAACCATCAGCAATTCACCCCCGAACATATTCTGAAGGTCCTTGTTGACGACGACGAGGGATTGGCTGCCTCGCTGATCGAGCGAGCGGGCGGTCGCCCCGGCGACGTGCGGCTGGGCGTGGAGGCGGCGCTCGAGGCGATGCCGCGTGTTGAAGGCGGCAACGGCCAGCTCTATCTGGCGCAGCCGCTGGCGAAGGTCTTTTCGACCGCCGAGGAACTGGCCAAGAAGGCCGGCGACAGCTTCGTCACGGTGGAGCGCCTACTGACGGCGCTTGCGGTGGAGAAGTCCGCCAAGACGGCCGATATCCTGGCAAAGGCGGGCGTGACCGCGCAGGGGCTCAACCAGGCGATCAATGAGATCCGCAAGGGGCGCACGGCCGATTCGGCCAGTGCCGAGCAGGGTTACGACGCGCTGAAGAAATATGCGCGCGACCTGACCGCGGATGCGCGCTCGGGCAAGCTCGACCCGGTGATCGGCCGCGACGACGAAATCCGCCGCACCATCCAGGTGCTGTCGCGGCGCACCAAGAACAATCCGGTGCTGATCGGTGAGCCCGGCGTCGGCAAGACCGCTATTGCCGAGGGACTGGCGCTTCGGATCGTCAATGGCGACGTGCCCGAATCGCTCAAGGACAAGCAGTTGATGGCGCTCGACATGGGCGCGCTGATTGCCGGCGCGAAATATCGCGGCGAGTTCGAGGAGCGCCTGAAGGCGGTCCTCTCTGAGGTCACGGCGGCTGCCGGCAACATCATCCTGTTCATCGACGAGATGCATACGCTGGTCGGCGCGGGCAAGGCCGATGGCGCCATGGACGCCTCCAACCTGTTGAAGCCGGCGCTGGCGCGCGGTGAACTGCACTGCGTGGGTGCCACCACGCTCGATGAATACCGCAAGCATGTGGAAAAGGATGCGGCGCTTGCGCGGCGCTTCCAGCCGGTCTTCGTCGATGAGCCGACGGTCGAGGACACGATCTCGATCCTGCGCGGACTGAAGGAAAAATACGAGCAGCATCACAAGGTGCGTATCTCCGATTCGGCGCTGGTTTCCGCGGCGACGCTTTCGAACCGTTACATCACCGACCGCTTCCTGCCGGACAAGGCGATCGACCTGGTCGATGAGGCCGCTTCACGCCTGCGCATGCAGGTCGATTCGAAGCCGGAGGCGCTGGATGAAGTCGACCGGCGCATCATGCAGCTCAAGATCGAGCGCGAGGCGTTGAAGGTGGAAACCGACGAGGCCTCCAAGGACAGGCTGGATCGGCTCGAAAAGGAGTTGACCGGCCTGGAAGAGGAATCGGCGTCGCTGACGGCGAAGTGGCAGGCCGAAAAGCAGAAGCTCGGCCTTGCCGCGGATTTGAAGAAGGAACTGGATGACGCCCGCAACGAACTGGCCATTGCCCAGCGCAAGGGCGAGTTCCAGCGCGCCGGTGAGCTTGCCTATGGCCGTATCCCGGAGCTTGAAAAGAAGCTGAAGGAGGCCGAGGCCCATGATGGCGAAAAGGGCTCGATGGTCGAGGAGACGGTGACGCCGGATCATGTCGCCCATGTCGTGTCGCGCTGGACCGGCATCCCGGTCGACAAGATGCTGGAAGGCCAGCGCGAGAAGCTGTTGCGCATGGAAGACGAGATCGGCAAGCGCGTCGTCGGCCAGGGTGAAGCGGTACAGGCGGTTTCCAAGGCCGTGCGGCGCGCACGTGCCGGATTGCAGGACCCGAACCGCCCGATCGGCTCGTTCATGTTCCTCGGCCCGACCGGTGTCGGCAAGACGGAGCTCACCAAGGCGCTCGCGAACTTCCTGTTCGACGACGAGAGCGCGATGGTGCGCATCGACATGTCGGAGTTCATGGAAAAGCACTCCGTGGCCCGGCTGATCGGTGCGCCTCCCGGCTATGTCGGCTATGAGGAGGGCGGTGCGCTGACCGAAGCGGTGCGCAGGCGACCCTACCAGGTCGTGCTGTTCGACGAGATCGAAAAGGCGCATCCGGATGTCTTCAACGTGCTGTTGCAGGTTCTGGACGACGGCCGCCTGACCGACGGGCAGGGGCGCACGGTCGATTTCCGCAACACACTCATCATCATGACATCTAACCTGGGCGCCGAGTACCTGGTCAACCTTGGCGAGAACGACGATGTCGACAAGGTGCGCGACGAGGTGATGGCCGTTGTGCGGGCTTCGTTCCGGCCGGAATTCCTCAACCGCGTCGACGAGGTGATCCTGTTCCACAGGCTTCGCCGCCAGGATATGGGCAAGATCGTCGAGATCCAGCTCAAGCGGCTCGAATCCCTGCTTTCCGATCGCAAGATTACGCTCACCCTCAACCAGGAGGCGATCGATTGGCTGGCGAACAAGGGCTACGACCCCGCCTATGGAGCAAGGCCGCTGAAGCGGGTGATGCAGAAGGAACTGCAGGATCCCCTGGCCGAGAAGATTCTTCTCGGCGAAATCCTCGATGGGTCGGCCGTCAAGGTCACCGCCGGCTCCGACAGGCTGAATTTCCGTGCCAAGGCCGGCGCGGCTTCGGATGTGGAAGAAGCGGCCTGATCCGGGCACTCACTGAAAATGGCCGCCTCAGGGCGGCCATTTTCATGCCCGGTTCATATTGGAACTTCTAGTTTGTCGGCGCATTTGCGGTCGAGTTGGGGTGATTCGGCGTGGAAAGCTCGGCTGACTGCGTCACAAGACTGGGAATTCAAGAGGCATGGTCAGCAGGGTCGTTGTTTTTTCGGCTATGGTCTTCGGGTTTGGCGTCGCTGAAGCGCAGGCGGCGATTGCGTCGCAGCCGCACCGTATGGAGCCGCCATCCGTCACCGCCACGACCGCGAACAACATCGTTCTCGCCCAGGCCAGTGATGTCGAAGTCTATTTCGACGGTAACGGCAATCGCGTCATCCTCGATGCCTATACGGGCGAGATCATCGCGGTGCAGCCACCGCGCCGGACGGTCAACCGGCAGGCGCAGCGGCGCATGCTGCGTGAACGTGAATGGCGCGAGGACGAACGCTACTATCTTGACGATCCGGCGGATATGGCGCGTTTGCGGCGCGACGGGCTCGACCCGAACCGCTATCCTGCTCCTCCAGTCGATGATTATCCGCTCTATGACGATGGCGGCCTCCCGCCGGTACCTGACGGCGCTTTTCCGGATGAGCGGATCTATCCCGACGATGGGTTCGATTCGGGCCCGCAGATCGTAACCCGCGAGCCCGTGGAAAGACGGCCGCTCGACGGCCAGACCGCTCCGTCGGTGCCGTCGGTCACGCCCGAGCCGACGCTGCCACAGGCGACGATCGAGCCGCCGGTCGCCTTTGCCGCGCGCGAAGAGGTGGCCGCCATCCAGGTGCTGATG
>JBARWP010000454.1:0-6293 GCA_049646905.1 Pseudaminobacter sp.
ACGAAGACAGCGAAAACCGCGCTGCCCAACGGTAACTTGCGGGCCATCGACCAATCCTGTTCGGCCAGCCCCGCCCTAATGCGAAACCGGCAAGGTCCCGATATCAGGATGAATTTCGGCAGCCATAAGGCCCTTTTCGCCGCGCCCGAACCGCACCAGCACGACCTGCCCCGGGCGCAATTCCGTCAAGCCATAGCGGCGCAGCGTTTCCATATGGACGAAAATGTCTTCGGTTCCCTCGCCGCGCGTCAGGAACCCGAAGCCCTTGGTGCGATTAAACCACTTGACCAGCGCGCGCTCCAGCCCGCTTTCGGCCGAAACCACGACATGGGTGCGCGGTTCCTGCGCCTCGGAAGGATGAACCGCCGTCGAATTATCCATGGAAAGCACGCGAAAGGCCTGCATGCCGCGCTCCCCCTGGCGAGCCAGGCAGACGACACGCGCTCCTTCGAGTGCGGTCTGGAAACCGTCCCGCCGCAGACAAGTCACGTGAAGGAGAATATCGGCAGAACCGGAATCGGAGCGGATGAAGCCGTAGCCCTTGGCCACGTCGAACCACTTTATGGCTCCCGAGACTTCGACCAGGCCAGTCGTGTCACCGGCCTCATCATGACCCAATGCTTCGTCCCCGCCCATGTTCCGCCCCATGAAAGAGGCCCTGTCCCCCATTCGACCGTACCTTTTTCCGACTTCGACAACGCTGATTCTGTATATTGAGATAACACCGCGTGTTGGCGAACTGCGCAAGACCTGGACGGGCGTTTTTCCCCGTCAATACTGCGGCTGGTCTTGTAAACTCGCATATTCCAACCTCTGTGGTTGCCGGGACACGGGCCTGCCTTATGTTTGGCTCTTCTAATACGAGGAAACAAAATGCGTTATTTGCACACTATGATCCGCATCACCGATATTGATGCTTCACTCGACTTCTATTGCCAAAAGCTCGGCATGGTCGAAGTACGCCGTTATGAGAACAAGGAGGGGCGTTACACGCTGATTTTCCTGGCTGCGCCCGAGGACGAACAGGCAGGCATCGCGGAGAAGGCGCCGCTCATCGAACTGACCTTCAACTGGGACCCGGAAACCTATGCCGGCGGCCGCAATTTCGGCCATCTGGCCTATGAGGTGGACGATATCTATGCCACTTGTGAGCGCTTGATGGACAAGGGCGTCACCATCAATCGTCCGCCACGCGACGGGCACATGGCCTTCATCAAATCGCCGGACGGCATTTCCATCGAGTTGCTGCAGAAGGGGCAAGCCAAGGAAAAGGCCGAGCCCTGGGCCTCGATGGCCAATACCGGCACCTGGTAAAGTCGGCCCCTTCGGCCGCGCGATCGCCCTTGCGCACGAAACCTTGTGCCGATACCTAAAGATGTCGCCCGAAATCACAAACCGATTTCGGGCGACACGCTAAAACAAGAAGTTGAAGCGCCTCGCCTGAATTCGTTTCGATATGCTTCAGGCATGCTTCTGCTGGGGGATCTTCGCGATGAAGGATGTGCTGAAGGAACTCGAACGGCGTCGCGAGACCGCACGTGCAGGCGGAGGAAAAGCCCGCATCGAGGCCCAGCACGCCAAGGGCAAGCTGACGGCGCGCGAACGTCTTGAAATCTTCCTGGACGAAGGCTCCTTCGAGGAGTTCGACATGTTCGTCGAGCACCGCTCGATCGACTTCGGCATGGACAAGACGAAGATCGCCGGCGACGGCGTGGTCACCGGCTGGGGTACGGTCAACGGCCGCACCGTCTTCGTTTTCGCCAAGGATTTCACCGTCTTCGGCGGTTCGCTGTCGGAGGCGCATGCCGAAAAGGTCGTCAAGATCCAGGAGATGGCGCTGCGCAACCGCGCACCCATCATCGGCCTTTACGATGCCGGCGGTGCCCGCATCCAGGAGGGTGTCGCAGCACTCGGCGGCTATGCCGAGATATTCCAGCGCAATGTGCTGGCCTCCGGCGTCATTCCACAGATCTCCGTCATCATGGGGCCTTGCGCCGGCGGCGACGTCTATTCGCCGGCCATGACGGACTTCATCTTCATGGTGCGCGACACCTCCTACATGTTCGTGACCGGCCCGGATGTGGTAAAGACCGTCACCAATGAGACGGTGACGGCCGAAAGCCTCGGCGGTGCGTCGATCCACACCACGAAGTCCTCGATCGCCGATGGCGCTTACGACAATGATATCGAAACGCTGCTGCAGATGCGCCGGCTGGTGGATTTCCTGCCTGCCTCAAACACCGCGGAAATTCCCGAGATCGAATGCTACCAGCCCGTTACCGAGGACGACCCCTCGCTTGATCGTCTCGTTCCCGACAATGCCAACAAGCCCTACGACATCAAGGAACTGATCCTGAAGACCGCCGACGAAGGCGATTTCTTCGAAATCCAGCCAAGCTTCGCCAAGAATATCGTGACCGGCTTCGGCCGCGTCGAAGGCCGCACCGTTGGCTTCGTCGCCAACCAGCCAATGGTGCTGGCCGGCGTGCTGGATTCGGATGCAAGCCGCAAGGCGGCACGGTTCGTGCGCTTCTGCGACTGCTTCAACATCCCCATCGTCACCTTCGTCGACGTGCCGGGCTTCCTACCCGGAACGGCACAGGAATATGGCGGCCTCATCAAGCATGGCGCCAAGCTGCTGTTTGCCTATGCCGAGGCGACCGTTCCCAAGATCACCGTCATCACGCGCAAGGCCTATGGCGGCGCCTATGACGTGATGGCGTCAAAGCACCTGCGCGGCGACGTCAACTATGCCTGGCCTACGGCGCAGATCGCCGTCATGGGCGCCAAGGGCGCGGTCGAGATCATCTATCGCAAGGATATCGGCGATCCTGAAAAGATCGCGGCCCACACCAATTCCTATGAGGACAGGTTCCTTTCGCCCTTCGTGGCCGCCGAGCGCGGCTATATCGACGAGGTGATCATGCCGCATTCCACGCGTCGCCGCGTTGCCCGGGCGCTACGCATGCTGCGCAACAAGGACCTGAAAAACCCCTGGAAGAAGCACGACAACATCCCGCTGTGATCCGGTAGGCAACGGGCAGAGACGATCCGAAGAACACGGCCTGACGGCCGGGTGTCAATGCGTGCTCGGCACCATCTGGATGACCTCGTTATAGGCATCCAGATCGACATAGAATATTCTCGTGATCTCCGTGATCAGCTCATCGTCCTGGTAACCGCGCGAACGCAGTATATTCACCGCCGTCAATATATCGACGTGCTCGGTCAAGCGCGGCTTTTGGCAGTCGTCCAGTTGCAGCATCGGCTTTCCCCTCGTCCGATTGCTTAAGGCTATTTGGGAATACGCATTCAGTATGGAGATGGGTCGCTTGCGCGGGCCTTGCGCCCTTGCGCCCCTGCGCTTGCACCTGCTCCATAGACGAGACTGACGCGGATAAACGGCCCGACTCACCAAGGGCCGCATGCAGGATAGCACAGCCGGCAAATTTCGGCAGTTCGCAGCATGGGGCTACAGGGACTATACTCGAGCGTCACCGGACCGCCTTTTTCGACCACCACGATAACGCCGCTTCAGGACTTATCGATCAGCGAGACCCAATCGCCATGTCCCTCACCTATCATTACCATCCCCTGGCGTCGTTCTGCTGGAAGGCGCTGATCGCGCTCTATGAGAACGCTACGCCGTTCGAGCCGGTACTTGTCGATCTTGCGGACGAGCAATCCCGCGCGGCGCTCCTGAAACTGTCGCCGATCGGCAAGATGCCGGTGCTGCACGACGACAGCCGCGACCGCACCGTTCCGGAATCGACGATCATCATCGAATATCTCGACCGCCATTATCCCGGCGCCACGCGCTTCCTTCCCGAGGATCCCGATCTCGCCTTGCAGACCCGGCTGCGCGACCGCTTCTACGATCTCTATGTCCACGACCCCATGCAGCGCATCGTCGCCGACCGGCTGCGGCCGGCCGACAGGAAAGACAGCTACGGTGTGGAGCAGGAAAAGGCCAAGCTCAGAAATGCCTACACCATCATTGAACGGGATATGGCGTCAGGTGATTGGGCGACAGGCGACAACTTCACGCTTGCCGATTGTGCCGCCGCACCGTCGCTGTTTTATGCCAACAAGGTCCTGCCTTTCGAGCAGACCCACTCCAACGTGGCGCGCTATCTCGACCGGCTCATGCAACGTCCCTCCTTCGCGCAAGTTGTGAAGGAGGCGCAGCCCTATTTCAGGCTGTTCCCGCAGGAGCCGTAATCGACGCAGCGCCGCTGAGGCAAGGGACGGAGACAATCCGGCACGCAAATCCATCGAAGGAACCAGATTTCAAATACGCGCTATAATTGAAATTTTCTTCCTTCGATTAATGCAGCGGTTCTGACAGTTTCGGCGCCATCAATCGACCGGCGCTAACGCCGTCAAACTCAGGAACCAAAACCATGAAATGGCTGAAACCACTGCTCGTTGCCGCCGCCGTGCAATTGCTGGCGCTGGCACCGGGCCACGCCGGCTCCAATCTGGACGACATCAAGGCCGCCGGCGTCTTCAAGATCGGCACCGAAGGCACCTATGCCCCCTTCACCTTCCATGACGCGTCCGGCGCGCTCGTCGGCTTCGACGTGGAGATCGGCCAGGCCATCGCCGAGCGCCTCGGCGTGAAGGCCGAGTTCCTCGAAGGCCGTTGGGACGGGCTGATCGCCGGCCTCGACGCCAACCGCTATGACGCTGTCATCAACCAGGTCGGCATCACCGAGGAGCGCAAGCAGAAATATGACTTTTCCGAACCTTACATCGCCTCCAAGGCCGCGCTGATCGTGCGTGCCGACAATGAGGACATCAAGACCTTCGACGACCTCAAGGGCAAGAAGGCCGCGCAGTCGCTGACCAGCAATTTCGGCAAGCTCGCCGAAGCGTCTGGCGCCGCACTGGTGGGAACGGACGGTTTCGATCAGTCGATCCAGCTCGTGCTTAACGGCCGCGCCGATGCCACGATCAATGACAGCCTGTCCTTCCTCGACTTCAAGAAGCAGAAGCCCAACGCCAATGTGAAGATCGCGGACACGCAGGAAGAGGCCGACTATTCCGGCGTCATCATCCGCAAGGGCGAGCCTGAACTGCTTGCCGCCATCAACGAGGCGCTGAAGCAGATCCAGGCCGACGGCACCTATCAGAAGATCTCCGAGAAGTATTTCGGCGAAGACGTTTCGAAGTAAACGCTTGTGACATGAGCGGCGGATCGGGCCTTTGGGATCGGTTCGCCGCGCTGTTTCCGCATAGAGCATGATCCCGGAAAGGCGCAGACTTTTCGGACCAAGCCATGTTTTACGAATGAAAATCTGGAGCGAGATGGCGATTCAAGGAAAAGCCGTCTCGCGCTAGTGTCCCGGTAAATCCCGCACCGAGTCGGTGTTCGACCGGAGGACCTGCCTGTGCCCCATTGGCTTCAATTGATGCTCGATTCGCTCGGCCCGCTCTTGTGGGCCGCGCTGATTTTTACCGCGCCGCTGACCCTGCTTTCCTTTGCGCTCGGCCTCACGCTCGGGCTGGTGGTGGCGCTCATCCGCCTGTTCGGCCCCGCGCCATTGGTGCCGATCGTGCGGTTCTATGTCTGGATCATCCGCGGCACGCCGCTGCTGGTCCAGCTCTTCCTGATCTTCTACGGGCTGCCGAGCGCGGGCATCGTGCTCGACGCCTTCCCGGCGGCCCTGATCGGCTTCACCCTCAATATCGGCGCCTATACGTCCGAGATCATCCGCGCCGTCATCGGCTCCATCCCCAAGGGCCAGTGGGAAGCGGCCTATTCGATCGGCATGACCTGGCAGCAGGCCATGCGCCGCACCATCCTGCCTCAAGCGGCACGCGTGGCCGTGCCGCCGCTTTCCAACACCTTCATCTCGCTGGTGAAGGATACGTCGCTCGCCGCGGCAATCACCGTGCCGGAACTGTTCCAGGCTTCGCAGCGCATCGTGGCCACGACCTACGAGCCGCTGATCCTCTATATAGAGGCGGCGCTGATCTATCTGGCGATGAGTTCCGTTCTGTCGCATCTGCAGGGCCGTCTCGAGCGGCGGCTGGGACGCTATGGCGGCTTTATCGAGGCACACTCATGATCGGGCTGGAGAACATCGAAAAACGCTTCGGCGACCACACGGTGCTGAACAATGTCTCCGTCGAGATAGACGAAGGCAGCGTGACGGCGCTGGTCGGGCCTTCCGGAGGCGGCAAGAGCACGCTGCTTCGCTGCATCAACCTTCTGGAGATACCGACATCCGGCACGGTGCGCATCGGCAACGACGCGCTGACCTTCCATCCCGGCGGCAAAGTCGCCA
>JBARWP010000455.1:0-1733 GCA_049646905.1 Pseudaminobacter sp.
TCATCGGCCTGTCCTGGGTGCTGGGCAAGCGCGAGCGTGCGCGCCTGGGCGTGATCGACCTGGACGGCGCGAAGGAAAGCGGCATCGGCGCCTTCCTTGCCGCCGACGAGAACGCGCAGCGCCTGAAACGCCCAAAGCTGCTGTGGATCAACGCGCTGCTGACCGTCGCGCTGATGACCTGCCTGATCATGGGCGTGCTGCCGCTGTCTGTGCTGTTCATGGTGGCCTTCTCCATCGCGGTGGTCATCAACTACCCCTGCGTGAAGCTGCAGCGCGAGCGCATCGCCGAGCATGCACAGAACGCGATGCCGGTGGTGGCGGTGATCTTCGCCGCCGGCGTGTTCACCGGCATCCTGTCCGGCACCGGCATGGTCCAGGCCATGTCCGACAGCTTCCTGGCGGTGATCCCCGATGCCTGGGGTCCGTACCTGGCCACCATCACCGCAGTGGCGAGCATGCAGTTCACCTTCTTCATTTCCAACGACGCCTTCTACTACGGCGTGCTGCCGGTGGTGTCGCAGGCCGCCGGTGCCTACGGCATCACCCCTGTGGAAATGGCGCGCGCCTCGCTGATCGGCCAGCCCGTGCACCTGCTCAGCCCGCTGGTGCCTTCGACCTACCTGCTGGTCGGGCTGGCGAAGGTGGAGTTCGGCGACCACCAGAAATTCACCTTGAAGTGGGCGGTGCTGATCTGCCTGCTGATGCTGGTCACCGCGATCGTCGGGGGCGTCTTCCCCTTCTTCGCATCCTGATGGAGCTGTGCAACGCGGAAGCCGGCGCACGTCGCGACGGCTCCGGGAACAAGGACAAAACGCATCATTGATTGCCTTGGGAGGGGGAATCGTGAATCGAATGAATCTGTTGGCGATGGCCATCATGCTGGGACTGGCGCAGGCCGCCGGTGCCGAGGAGGCCGTCGCGCCGCAACCGGGCGAACCGCCCGCCACACATGCGGGCGGCCATGACGCCACCACGCTCGATGCGGTGAAGGTGGATGCCAAGTTCATCGCCCAGGGCGCGAAGAGCGCGATGAAGCAGGAACTCACCGTGATGGAGACGCCGTACTCGGTGTCCGGTTACGGAGATTCCTTCATGAAGGCGATCGAGACCACCAGCATCGCCGACCTGTACAACTACATGACCGGCGTGCGCCGTGGCGGCAACAGCGGCTACGACGTGTCGATCCGCGGCTTCAAGACCACCCAGGCCGACAAGAACGCGATCATGGTCGACGGCATGCCCGGCGTGGCCGGCCGCTTCGGCTCGCCGCCGACCTTCGCTGCCGAAGGCGTCGAAGTGGTGAAGGGCCCCGCCTCGATCCTGTACGGTGCGGCGCAGCCCGGCGGCTTCGTCAACATCATCACCAAGAAGCCCAAGGCGCAGTCCGCGGCCCTGCTCGACATCCGCGCCAGCACCTTCGAGGGCGCGGGCCTGCATGCCGGTGATGCCAATGGCTACAACATCGGCGCGGACTTCACCGGGCCGCTGGATGCCGGGCAGCGCTGGCTGTACCGGGTGGTGGCCGAATACTCGGACAAGGACGGCTTTCGTCGCGGCAGCTTCGACGAAGGCAAGTACATCGCGCCCAGCCTGAGCTGGCACGCGACCGACGCGACCGTGCTGAACGCGGCGTTCGAGTACCGCACCCGCCGCAACTCCTACGACAACAACCAGCTGGTGGCGCCGTTCAAGGACGCGCGGCTGATCGCCGACATCCGCACCCGCTACCAGGA
>JBARWP010000456.1:0-3616 GCA_049646905.1 Pseudaminobacter sp.
GGGTAAGGGTGAGGGGCTATTTTGGTCGGAAACTGAGCCGCCCTAAGCCGGCCCTCGAAGCGGCGGGCGTTGACGGCTCGGGCGATCGGCGCGATCCTTTCAGCCGGGAGGCAAGGGAGGTGATTGCGATGCGCCTGCTTATCCTGCTCCTGGTGGTTTTCCTGGCCGCATGCCAGAGCGCGCAACGCACCGAAGCGCCACCACCGGCATCAAGCCCTTCGAGCACGAACGGAAGCGGCATGGGTGGCGCGAGTGGCCCCGGTGGCGCAGGCTACTGAGGGTCAAGTCGGCTCCGGGTCGCCGGCTCGAAACCGTCACAAATCGAAGCGTGCGATCACCGGCACATGGTCGGAGGGCCGTTCCCAGCCGCGCGCATCGCGCAGGATGTCGATGCCGCGCAGGGTCGGCGCCAGATTCTGCGACGACCAGACATGGTCCAGCCGTCGGCCTCGGTCGGATGCCGCCCAATCCTGCGCGCGATAGCTCCACCATGTATAGATCTTCTGCTCATAGGGGACGTTGAGCCGCATCAAATCGACCCATTCGCCGCCCTTGCGCATCGCCTCGAAACTCTCGGTCTCGATCGGCGTGTGGCTGACGACTTTCAGAAGCTGCTTGTGCGACCAGACATCGTGCTCCAGCGGTGCGATGTTGAGGTCGCCGACGAGGATCGAGGCGGAGTTGGCGTCATGCTCGGCGCGGACGGCGTTCATCTCGCCGACGAAGTCCAGCTTGTGGCGGAATTTCGGATTGATCTCCGGGTCGGGCTCGTCGCCGCCGGCCGGTACGTAGAAATTGTGCAGGAGGACCTGCTTGCCGCCGACCGGCACCCGCACCGACAAATGACGGCAGTCGCCCATCTTGCAGAAGTCGCGCTTTTCCACCAGTTCCAGCGGCCGCCGGGCAACCGTCGCCACGCCGTGATAGCCCTTTTGCCCGCTGATCTGGTTGTGTTCATAGCCGAGCTTGCGGAAGGCGGATGACGGAAACTGGTCGTCCGGGCACTTGGTTTCCTGCAGGCACAGGACATCCGGCGCGTTTTCGATCAGGAACCGCTCCACCAGCGGCATGCGCAGACGCACGGAGTTGATGTTCCAGGTAGCGATCGAAAAGGACATGGGGGAGATTCCGGCATTAACAACGAAGCCGGAAAGTGGCAGCGGCAGGGATCAAATACAAGGCTGCGCCGGGTTCCGGCGCAGTCTTTGGAGCCTATCCACAGCTATAGGGGTCGAATGACATCGGCTGGAAGGTCAGCGGTTGCCCTTGTTCTTGTTCAACTCGATATTGCGGCGATAGTCGATCTTGAAGATGTTCTGGTCGAACTTCACGCCCTGTTGAACATTGAAGATCATCACCGTGGTGTCCTTGCCCTGCGCATCGGTGATCGTCCACTGGCGCAGCTCGTAGGATTTCGGGTCGAACATCATGGTGATGGTCGAATTGCCGAAAACCGACTTGTCGGCAAGCTGGATGGTGGTGAGATCGTCCTCTTCCTTAACGCTGCGCACCTTGTTGCCGGACAGGTCGATGCGCTCGTCCAGAAGCAGCTTGAGCGGCGTCTTCGACAGCGGATAAAGATCCATCGTCTTCATCTTGCGATTGTCGAGGACGACGGACTGGCCGTCCGAGATCACCCGGAAGCCCGACGAGCCTTCGTAATTGAAGCGGATCTTGCCCGGGCGCTCGATATAGAACTTGCCGCCGGTCTGCTCGCCCCTTGGCCCGAACTGCACGAATTCGCCGGTCATGGTGCGGACGCTGGCGAAATGGTCGGCGATCTTCTGGGCGGCATCCGAGGCTGCGGCGGCCGCCGGCTTGACCAGTTCCATGCCCGGCACGGCCTGCAGGGTACCCAGCGCGGATGTGGCCAGCGCGAGTGCCAGGAAGGCACGGCGCGAGGGAAGCCGGAGGCTCGATTTCGGAACGGTGTTTGTCATGCCATCTTCACTCATGTATCGATACGGTCTGCTCCGTAGGCATTTACTTGGGCTGAAGTTTGGCGACGGCAAGATGCGCTCACGCGTCCTGCGTCAATTCGAGCCGATCAGAACTTGTCTTCCTCCGTCGGAACCAGGATTTCGCGCTTGCCGGCATGGTTGGCCGGGCCGACGATGCCCTCCTGCTCCATCCTTTCGATGATGGAGGCCGCGCGGTTGTAGCCGATGCCGAGGCGCCGCTGGATATAGCTTGTCGAAGCCTTGCCGTCGCGCAGCACTACCGCCACCGCCTGGTCGTAGGGGTCGTCGGAGTCCTCGAAATTGCCGCCGCCGCCCTTGCCGGAGGGCTGGTCCTCGTCCTCGCCGTCGTCCTCGGTGATGGCGTCGAGATATTCGGGAACGCCCTGCAGCTTGAGGTGGGCGACGACCTGCTCGACCTCGTCGTCGGAGACGAAGGGGCCGTGCACGCGCTGGATGCGGCCGCCGCCGGCCATGTAGAGCATGTCGCCCATACCGAGCAGTTGTTCGGCGCCCTGCTCGCCCAGGATGGTGCGGCTGTCGATCTTCGACGTCACCTGGAAGGAGATGCGGGTCGGGAAATTGGCCTTGATGGTGCCGGTGATGACGTCGACCGACGGGCGCTGGGTCGCCATGATGACATGGATGCCGGCGGCACGCGCCATCTGTGCCAGACGCTGCACCGCGCCCTCGATGTCCTTGCCGGCGACCATCATCAGGTCGGCCATCTCGTCGATAATCACGACGATGTAGGGCAGCGGTTCGAGATCGAGATGCTCGGTTTCGTAGATCGCCTCGCCGGTCTGCTTGTCGAAGCCGGTCTGCACGGTGCGCGTGATCTGCTCACCCTTCTTATGGGCCTGTGCGACGCGGGCGTTGAAGCCGTCGATGTTGCGCACACCGACCTTGGACATCTTGCGGTAGCGGTCCTCCATCTCGCGGACCGTCCATTTCAGCGCCACCACCGCCTTCTTCGGATCGGTCACCACCGGCGTCAGCAGATGCGGGATACCATCATAGACCGACAGTTCCAGCATCTTGGGGTCGATCATGATCAGGCGGCACTGTTCCGGCGTCATGCGATAGAGCAGCGACAGGATCATGGTGTTGATGGCGACCGACTTGCCGGAGCCGGTGGTGCCGGCGACCAGCACATGCGGCATCTTGGCGATGTCGACGATCACCGCCTCGCCGTTGATGGTCTTGCCGAGCGCCAGGGCCAGCTTGGCCTTGGTGGTCTCGAAATCCCGGCTCGCCATGATCTCGCGCAGATAGACGGTCTCGCGCTTGGCATTGGGCAGTTCGATGCCGATGGCGTTGCGGCCGGGCACCACGGCGACACGGCAGGCGATCGCGCTCATCGAACGGGCGATGTCGTCGGCAAGGCCGATGACGCGGGAGGATTTTATGCCCGGCGCCGGCTCCAGCTCGTAGAGCGTGACGACGGGGCCTGGCCGGACATGGATGATCTCGCCCTTGACGCCGAAATCCTCGAGCACGCCCTCCAGCAATCGTGCGTTCTGCTCGAGCGCGTCCTTCGACAGGCTGGCGTCACGCACCACGTTCGGCGGCTGCATCAGGAAATGCAGCGAAGGCATCTCGAAGGCATGCGAGCCGATCAGCGATGCCTGCGCCTCGCGCTGCACGCGGGCGCCGGG
>JBARWP010000457.1:0-1760 GCA_049646905.1 Pseudaminobacter sp.
GGTCGAGGATTCGCATGGCTTGCTCGACTTCAGCCACGAAACGGCGGCCCGCCTCGGTCAGCCGGACGCCGCGCGTGTTGCGCTCGAACAGCATGATGCCAAGGTCTACCTCAAGCATCTTGATGCGCTCGCTGACGCTGGACTGGCTGACGCCCAGCGCCAGGGCAGCCTGACGGAAGCTCAAATATTGGGCGACGGCCAGCGTCTGGCGCAGGGAGACAAGAGGGATTCGCGTGCCGAGAAGATTTCCGGTCGCCGAATTATCGAACCGCAGGTTGGATGCGCGCCTCATCGACTGCACCCTGGTTAGCGGACGGGTTGGGAACCTCGGTGCAAGGTCCAGCTTTGTGTAAGCGCAGCAAATGGCGCGGTTCGTTCCTTCACGATGATGGATTCCTTTAATCGGCGGTCTGGCGATCAAGACCCGCCGAGTTCTGCTGCCCTTGCGAGAGCCGATGTGAAGCCGGAAAGCGAAATCGAGAAATTGACCTCCTGACCGCTATCGTTCGCAGCCGACTTCACCTTGAGCACAGTGCCAGCCCGCATCGCCGTCACCGCGTCCGCGTTGAACGTCAATGGGACAAGGCACCCGGCTGGCAGGCAAGTCGAGAAGCGCAGCGGAGGCAGAGGCTCTCCTTCATCAATGGACAGCACCACGCCCTGATCCAGCGCAAGGCCGAAGGGCATGACCAACGTGCCGCCGGCTGCGCCGCCGCCTTCCGTCGCCGTCAGCTCGACGCTGAGCACCCGTTGGCGGTTCTGGCTGTTGATCTGCACCTGCGAGACCGCGCAACGCACATTGCCTTCCGGCGTCGCGCAGGCGACGGTCCAGTCTCCATGCGTTTCGTTGAGCGTGGAAGCGCCGCCGGGCAGGCCCTGAGCTGCGGCGGTGCCGACGCCGCCCAGGAAAAGGATGGTGCCGAAGATCAGAGAAGTCGCGGTATGATGAACATGCTGCACGTTAAAACCTGACGTTGAGGCCGAGGGAGGCCGAGTGGTTGGCCTGGTTGCCGGAGAACAGGCCGTCATAGCGGGCGCGGAGCGTCATATCGTCCGAGACGTCCCAGGAGAGGCCGGCGCCGAGGCGGAAGCGATCGCGGCCGGCATCGGGGCCGAGAACGGTGAAGCCGGTTGGGCTGCCAGCGAAGGCGAGGTTCTGGCTCGGCAAGGCGTCGGCAAAGGCGTGCTCCCACACCGCCCGCCCTTCCAGCGTCACCTTGCCGGTCTCGGTCAGGATGACGTGCGTGAGCGCGATGCCGAGGCCGGCGTCAAGCCGCGTCCAGCTCTCGGAACCCGAGGTCAGGTTGAGCGCGCCAGCACCCGTCTCGGTGAAGCCGCCATGGCCGGACCAGCCGGTATCGAGCGTGAATAGCGGCGCGAGCCTGGTGGTCTCGGCAAGGTCGAAGGCGTAGGAGGCTTCGCCGGAGAGGTCGATGGTGTGGGTCCAGTAGCTGGCTTCCGCCGTCGTGCCCATGAAGGCGATGTTGCGCTCCGTCGAGACGCGGTTCGCGCCATAGGAGAGCGAGCCGGCCACGTTCCACGGCCCGTCCGCCCATGCGCTATAGGCCCCGAGATAGAAGCCATCGCTGTCGAAGGTCGAGAGGCGGGCGTCCACAGTGCCACGGCTATGGATATAGCCGAAGCCGAAGCCGCCGACTGCGTTGCCGGAAGCCACGTCGATCACGCCTTCATAGCCACCGGCGAGACCTGCGTTCCACCAGTCGAGCTTGGCGGCGTTGCCATCGCCATCGACATGGCCG
>JBARWP010000458.1:0-16872 GCA_049646905.1 Pseudaminobacter sp.
GGCCAAGGCCGATGATGAGCATGCTGCAGCAATGCAGGGCGTGGCGAGCGCCCGGGCCGCGCTTGGCGGCGACCCGGCAATCGAGACCGACAAGCACCCTTCCGTGCTTGCGGCACTGGCGACCCGCGACAAGGCGGCTTATGAGCTTGCCCGCACTACCGTGCGCGCTCCGGCCGACGGCGTCGTCTCGCAGGCCTCGTCGTTCAAGATCGGCCAGTTCGTCGGTGCCGGAACACCGGTGTTCAGCCTGGTGGAAACCGGCGACACCTGGGTCGAGGCCAATTTCAAGGAAACGCAGCTTACCCATATGAAGCCCGGCCAGGAGGCCGAGATCACGCTCGATACCTATCCCGGCCGCCCCCTGAAGGCGACGGTGGAAGCGATCGGGGCCGGAACCGGCGCGGAATTTTCGCTGCTGCCGGCGCAGAACGCCACCGGCAACTGGGTCAAGGTCACGCAGCGTATCCCGGTGCGGCTGAAGATCGACGCCGACAAGCTGCCCTTCGCCCTGAGCACCGGCATGAGCGCCACCGTCTCTGTCGATACCGGCGTCAGCCGCGGGCTTTCGGGCCTGCTGCCCACGGCGCACGCGGCGCAGTAGAGGCAGGCGCGAAAAGAGCGCGACAATGGACCAACCCCATACGGAAGTGCCGCATCGCGGGCTGATCACCTTGTCGGTGATGCTGGCGACAATCATGCAGGTGCTCGACACGACGATCGCCAATGTGGCGCTGCCCTCCATGGTCGGCGATCTCGGCGCATCGGCCGATACAATCAACTGGGTGCTGACCTCCTATATCGTCGCCGCCGCCATCATGACGCCGGTGACGGGCTGGCTTTCCGACCGCATCGGGCGCAAGGAGCTCTTCCTCGTCTCGGTGATCGGCTTCGTGGCCGCTTCCATGCTGTGCGGCATTTCCTGGAGCTTGGAAAGCATGGTGCTGTTCCGGCTGCTGCAGGGCGTGTTCGGCGCGGCCATCGTGCCGCTGTCGCAAACCTTCCTGCTCGACATCAATCCGCGCGAGCGCCACGGCCAGGCCATGGCCATGTGGGGTGCCGGCATCATGGTCGGGCCGATCATCGGTCCCACGCTCGGCGGCTGGCTGACCGAAAGCTTTAACTGGCGCTGGGTGTTCTTCATCAACCTGCCGATCGGCATCATCGCCGTGCTTGGCTGCGCGGCCTATCTGCCGAGCATTGCCAGGCGGCTGCGCGGCTTCGATTTCTTCGGCTTCGCCATGCTCAGCCTCGGTGTCGGCGCGCTGCAACTCATGCTCGATCGCGGCGGTGAGGTGGACTGGTTCGCGTCGGTGGAGATCTGGATCGAGCTCGGGCTCGCCATCACCGGCTTCTGGGTCTTCATCATCCATCTCCTGACGGCAAAGGACCCGTTCATCGATCCGAAGATCTTCCTCGACCGCAATTTCGCGACCGGACTGGTCTTCATCTTCGTGATCGGCGTGATCCTGCTTGCCAGCCTGGCGCTGCTGCCGCCCATGCTGACGCATCTGTTCAACTATCCGACGATCACCACCGGCCTGGTTATGGCGCCGCGTGGCGTCGGCACGATGATCTCGATGCTGGCAGTCGGGCGGCTGGTGCGAGTGGTCGATGCCAGGATACTGGTTGTTGCCGGGCTCATCCTGACGGCGCAGTCGCTCTACACCATGGCCGGCTTCACGCCGCAGATGGACAGCTATCTCATCATCTCCTCCGGTATTGTGCAGGGGCTGGGTCTGGGGCTGGTGTTCGTGCCGCTGTCCACCGTCGCCTTCGCCACCCTGGAAGCGCGCTACCGCACCGATGCGACCAGCCTGTTCAGCCTGGTGCGCAATATCGGCTCCTCGATCGGCATTTCTGTCGTCACCGTGATGCTGACGCGCAATACGCAGATCAACCATGCCGAGCTTTCGGCCGCCATCACGCCGTTCAATCCCAACCTGCTGGCGACCTCGCCGGCGGCCGCGATGGGCGATCCGGCCGCGCTGGCGCAGCTCGACGGCCTGGTCAATGCGCAGGCGCTGATGATCTCCTATGTCGATGATTTCAAGCTGATGATGCTGGTGACGCTGTGCGCCATCCCGCTGGCGCTGTTGCTGCGCAAGCCGCGGCTGGCTCCCGCCGCCGCCTCTGCCGCGCATATGGACTGACATGAAAACAGCCCGGCGAAGCGTTTCGCTGGGCTGTTTTCATGTCCCTTCGCTCTGCGGCCGGCGCCTGGGGCTACTTGATCTGGAAGGTGACGTTGACCTGGACGCTGTAGGTGTTTTCGCCCGCCTGCAGTGGCACGGCGGAATCGGCCTCGAAGGCGCGCGCCTTGGCCGCCATCGGCATCGGGCGCGGCGCGAAGGTCTGGTCGCTGATCTCGATGACCTTGCCGAGGCTGACGCCGGCGGCTTCAGCCAGCGTGCGGGCCTTGTCCATCGCATCCTTGACCGCCAGCTTGCGTGCTTCGCTCAAGGCGGCGGAGGGGTCGTCGTTGGTAAAGGAGATGCCGCCGCCCTGATTGACGCCCAGCGAGACGGATTTGTCGAGAATCTCGCCTGCCTTGTCGAGGTCGCGAATGCGCACCGACAGCGTGTTGGTGACCTGATAGGCGACCAGCCTGCCTTCCTGCGTGCCGTCGGGCTTCTGGGTGTAGTCGTAGCGCGGCGAGATCTGGATGCCTGCGGTCTGCAGGTCGCGGTCCTCGATGCCGGCCGCCTTCATCGCCGCGATCACGGCGGCCATGGCGTCATTGTTGGCGCTCAGCGCCTCGCGCGCGGTCTTGGCCTCGCGCATGACGGCGAGCGACAGCAGCGCCATGTCGGGCGCGACCGCCTTTTCGCCTTCGCCGGTTACCACGATGCGCGGCGGCAGCGGCTCTGCGGCGCTTGCCGAAAGTGCGGGAAATGCAAAGGCTGCCGCCAATGCCAGCGGGAGATAGGGTCTGGTCATGAAAACTCCTCGTCGTTGCCCTTCGCTGGAGTCGGTATGTCGCGATTATGGGCTGATTGCGGCGGAAGCACACTGTTTGCCGCGAAAGCCTTGTGCGCGCCGAAAAAAGAAACTATCCAGCCCGCAGTGGGGCCTGTAGCTCAATGGTCAGAGCCGGCGGCTCATAACCGCTTGGTTGGGGGTTCGAGTCCCTCCGGGCCCACCATCAACTAAATTATTGATTTTTCTGTCGGAACTCAAATTTGATGAAGCGGATTTACAAATTTGCTGAAGCTTTTCACGCAAATTTTTGGAGGTAAGTGGTGGATAATATTTATTATCCAATAATTTAATCGACATACCTGCCTGCGTAGCCGACGTATTTTTGACACGGTCAATGTATTCAGCCTCTTTGGAAATTTTTGAATCCGCAGTATAGGAGCCGAGCTTTCGGTGATCATCATGCGTAGAGCAACCTGTTGTTACTTTTGCAATTTGCACATCAGCGCAAGGCGGCCGGCTCGGCGACGGAATATGTAGTGTAGATACCTCTCCGGGGGAGACCCATATAGATCAACTGTTCGGTGCTTTATTTGGTCGCTACAAACCGTCCGATCACAAGCGAAGTCAAGGCCCTCGACGCGATTAATATACCGAATCCTCTTACCAACGAGAACGTTGTGTTCTTGGCCACTGCACCGGGCAGATGGCCGAGGCAAACTTGTCCTCCGGTTGGACATCTAGAAGCGTCACCATGTCGCGCAGGGCCACCATAAGTTCGTCGCGCGTCACCGGCGCAAGGGTGTTGCGGCTGCCGAAATAGCCGCTCATCATCTGTCGCACCTCGGCCACGTTCCTCTCGCCGACAGATATCTCTCGGCAGGCATGTGGATTGCAAATGGGGCCTGCGAATGTAAACTTTTGTCAGGGAGAAGTCGTGCGGACAGCTGGATGTCTCGCCGACCAGTACCGAGATGTTTATAGGGCACAATCCCTATCTGGTCGCGCTCTCGGTGGTGATCGCGATCCTGGGAGGATACACAGGTTTCGGGCTCGCAGCCCGCGTACGCGGCACTTCTGGCGCCGGTAGACGGTTATTGCTTGCCGGCGCGGCGCTGTTCCTTGCCGTCGGCATCTGGACCATGCATTTCGTCGGCATGCTCGCAGCTCCGCTTCCAACGGATGCAACCTACCTTGTCCTGCCGACAATCGTTTCGTTCCTGATATGCGCAATCGTCGTCGGCGTATCGCTGTTCTTTGTTTCGATCGGCGAGCCCTCGAATCTCCGTATGACAGCGTCGGCGCTTATGCTGGGACTGGGCATCGTATCGATGCACTATGTTGGCATTCATGGGCTTGCCGGCCCTTTTCGAGTCGAGCATCAGCCCACCATGATCGTGATAGCAGCCCTGATTGCGGCGGGAACAGCTTATGGCGGCCTGCGCATCTTCCTGGCGCGCCATGGCGGCATGCGTCTTGCGCTCAGTGCCGTCGTCTTTGGCATCGCTGTGTCCGGTATGCACTACACCGCCATGTATGGCATGCGCTTCCTGCCTGCCTCCGCGTCCCACCATGGCGATGATGGTCTGGTTGCTTCGCCACAGGTGCTCTCCCTGATCGTTTCACTCCTCTGTTTCCTGATCGTTGCGGGCTTTCTTCTGTTCCTCGTGCCCGACCCTCGCGTGCGCCCGACGGTTTCGGTCGCGACCAGCGGATCCGGGGATGATTTCGAAGACATGGAGGTAGCCGGGGTCATCCGGAGCGGAGCGGAAGCCGTGACCTTGCAGGCACAGCGGCACCTGCCATTGCGGGGGCTCGGACAGCCGCGCGTCGCTTCCGCCATACGGCTGCCGCTTGAAGGCGCCGGCGGGACGCGTTTTATCGAGGCTGGGCAGATTCGCAGCATAAAGGCTGACGCCCACTATACGCTGGTTCATGACGGCAGTCGGGAGCGCATGTGCCCATGGGCCATCTCGCATGCGGAAGCACAGCTCGATCCTGCCATCTTCATCCGCGTCCATCGCAGCCATATCGTCTCGATTCCGCATGTCACGCTGATCCGCAAGGAGGGCGATGGCGCTGTGGTGGAACTGGATGGTCCGGCACCGCACCTGGTGCCTGTAAGCCGCTCCAAGGTCGCCGAGGTCAGGGCGCGGCTTGGCCTGATCAGGCGCAGCGCGTAGACCGCCATCCCGAACGAGTCAGAAGCGCTGACGCAATTCGTGCGCGTCAGGCCGCGTTTCGTGCGTTTCTCCATCGTTCGTGACGCCTGGAGCCCCCGCGCCTTGTGCATGTCGACCTCCGGGAACAGCCTCTCCGAAACCTGCAAGACCGGCCGCAACAGAACTCCGGCGCGTCAGGGTGGATGGAGGAAACATGATCCCGGGACCATTTACCTATCATCGTCCGGGCAGTGTGGCGGATGCCGTAAAGCTGCTCGCCGATCTCGGCGACGAGGCCAGGCCGCTTGCCGGTGGCCACAGCCTCATTCCCATGATGAAGCTGAGGCTGGCCGCGCCGGATCACCTGGTCGACCTGCATGGTATCGACGCGCTCAAAGGCATCGCCCGTGAGGGCGAGCGGATCGTGATCGGCGCCATGACAACCCAGCACGACCTGCTTGCCTCGGAGTTGATCGCATCCTCCCTGCCGATCCTGCACGAGACGTCGCTGCTGATCGCCGATCCGCAGGTGCGCTATCGAGGCACCATTGGTGGCAACGTTGCCAATGGCGACCCCGGTAACGACATGCCGGCGCTGATGATGACGCTGGGTGCGGACTACCTTCTGGAAGGTCCGGACGGCGCTCGCACGGTAGCGGCGGGCGATTTCTACCAGGCGGCCTATTTCACCTCGCTGGAGCCGGGCGAGATCCTAACTTCCATATCCGTTCCGGTTCCTGCGGCGGGCCATGGCTACGCCTATGAAAAGTTGAAGCGCAAGATCGGAGACTATGCGACGGCAGCGGCCGCCGTCGTGCTGACGATGAAGGGCGGCAAGGTCGCTACCTGCTCCATCGGGCTGACCAACCTTTCGGAGACGGCTCTCGTGGTTGAGGACGCCGCCGGTGCGGTGATCGGCACGTCGCTCGATGAAGCGGCGCTGAAGAAGGCCGCCGATGCCGCTGTGGCTATCATGGAACCGGCGGGCGATGGCCGGGGTCCGGTCGAATACAAGAAGCATGTCGGCGGCATCATGGTGCAGCGGGCGCTGAAGCGCGCCGCCGCCCGGGCAGCCTGAGGAGAAAGCAGATGGCAACCCAGGCAGGAAAGACCCAGGTCCGCATGAAGGTGAACGGTGTCGTGGTCGACGGCCTCGTCGAGCCGCGCACGCTTCTGGTCCATTTCATCCGCGAAAATCTGCAGCTCACCGGCACCCATATCGGCTGCGAGACGACGCATTGCGGTGCTTGCACCGTCGACATGAACGGCATGTCGGTGAAGAGTTGCACCGTCTTCGCCGTGCAGGCGGACGGCGCCGACATTACCACGGTCGAGGGCATCGCCAATCCCGACGGCACGCTGTCGGCGCTGCAGGAAGGCTTCCGCATCATGCACGGCCTGCAATGCGGCTTCTGCACGCCGGGCATGATCACACGCGCGTACCGGCTGCTGCAGGAAAACCCGAATCCCACCGAGGAGGAAATCCGCTTCGGCATCGCCGGCAATTTGTGCCGCTGTACCGGCTACCAGAATATCGTCAAGGCGATCCAGTACGCTGCCGCCAAGATCAACGGCACTGAATTTCAGGAGGCCGCGGAATGAACGACATGACCCCCACGCGCGAACAGCGCGAAGCGAAGCTGGAAGGCATGGGCTGCAAGCGCAAGCGCGTCGAGGATATCCGCTTCACGCAAGGCAAGGGCCAGTATGTCGACGACGTCAAGCTGCCCGGTATGTTGCACGGCGATTTCGTGCGTTCGCCGCACCCCCATGCCCGGATTGTCTCGATCAATGACGAAAAGGCCCTGAAAGTGCCCGGCGTGCTTGCTGTCATCACCGCCGAGACGCTGAAGACCGTGAACCTCGCCTGGATGCCGACGCTGGCCGGCGACGTGCAGATGGTGCTGGCCGACGGCAAGGTGCTGTTCCAGAATCAGGAAGTGGCCTTCGTCGTCGCGACCGACCGCTATGCGGCGGACGACGGCATCAACGCCGTCGAGGTCGAGTATGAACCGCTGCCGCCGCTGGTCGACCCGTTCCATTCCATGGATGCGGATGCGCCGGTCCTGCGCGAGGACCTCGCCGGCAAGACCGAAGGCGCGCACGGCCCGCGCAAGCATCACAACCACATCTTCGAGTGGACGGTCGGCGACAAGGACCTGACCGACGCCGCCTTCCGCAAGGCAGAGGTGACCATCAAGGAGATGATCTCCTACCACCGCACGCATCCCTCGCCATTGGAGACCTGCCAGTGCGTGTGCTCCTTCGACAAGATCAAGGGCGAACTGACGATCTACGGCACCTTCCAGGCGCCGCATGTCATCCGCACCGTAGTGGCGCTGATCGCCAAGATCCCCGAGCACAAGATTCATGTCATTGCGCCCGACATCGGCGGCGGGTTCGGTAACAAGGTCGGCGCTTATCCGGGCTATATCTGCGCGGCTGTGGCTTCCATCGTCACCGGCAAGCCGGTGAAATGGGTGGAAGACCGCATCGAGAACCTGACAGCGACGTCCTTTGCCCGCGACTATCATATGACGACCGAGATCGCCGCGACGAAGGAAGGCAAGGTGACAGGCCTGCGCGTGCATGTGCTCGCCGACCACGGCGCCTTCGACGCCTGCGCCGACCCGTCGAAATGGCCGGCCGGCTTCTTCAACATCGTCACCGGCTCCTACGATTTCCCGGTCGCGCATCTCGCCGTGGACGGCGTCTATACCAACAAGGCGCCCGGCGGCGTCGCCTATCGCTGCTCCTTCCGGGTGACGGAGGCTGCCTATTGCATCGAACGGGCGATGGACATCCTTGCCCAGAAGCTCGGCATGGACCCGGCGGAACTGCGGCTGAAGAACTTCATCAGGCCTGAACAGTTCCCGTACAATTCGGCACTCGGCTGGGAATACGATTCCGGCGACTACCACACAGCCATGAAGCAGATGATGGAAAAGGTCGACTATGCTGGCCTGCGCAAGGAACAGGCGGCCAAGCGCGAAGCCTTCAAGCGCGGCGAGATGCGCGAGATCATGGGGCTTGGTATCTCCTTCTTCACCGAAATCGTCGGGGCTGGACCGTCGAAGAACTGCGACATCCTCGGTATCGCCATGTTCGATTCCTGCGAGATCAGGCTGCATCCGACCGGCGCGGGCATCGCCCGGGTCGGCACCAAGAGCCAGGGCCAGGGCCACGAGACGACCTGGGCGCAGATCATCGCCACCGAGATCGGCATCCCCGCCGACGACATCATGATCGAGGAGGGCAATACGGACACCGCTCCCTATGGGCTCGGCACCTACGGCTCACGCTCAACGCCGGTTGCGGGTGCTGCGATCGCCATGGCGGCGCGCAAGATCAAGGCCAAGGCGCAGATGATCGCGGCCTATAAGCTCGAGGTCCACGAGGACGACCTCGAGTGGGACATCGACGGCTTTCGGGTGAAGGGCTTGCCGGAAAAGTTCCTCGGCATGAAGGACATCTGCTGGATCGCCTACAATTCGCCACCGCCTGGTATGGAGCCGGGGTTGGAGGCGGTCAGCTACTACGACCCGCCCAACATGACCTATCCGTTCGGCGCCTATCTGTGTATTATGGATATCGACGTCGACACCGGCGTGTACAAGGTGCGCCGCTTCTACGCGCTCGACGATTGCGGCACGCGCATCAACCCGATGATCATCGAGGGCCAGGTGCATGGCGGACTGACCGAAGCCTTCGCCATCGCCATGGGTCAGGAGATCCACTACGACGAGAGCGGCAACGTCACGACCGGCTCGTTCATGGACTTTTTCCTGCCGACCGCGGTCGAGGCCCCGCATTGGGAAACCGACTTCACCGTCACGCCGTCTCCGCACCATCCGATCGGGGCGAAGGGTGTCGGTGAAAGCCCGAACGTCGGCGGCGTGCCGGCTTTTTCCAATGCTGTGAACGACGCGTTCTCGTTCCTGGGCTCCACCCATATCCAGATGCCGCACGACTACTGGCGCAACTGGAAGGCGGCAAAGGAGCTGGGGGCGGTCGGGTAGGTTACGATGACCTTGTCCCGCGACGAGATTGCCACACGCCTTGCCGATGCCGGCTACGTCGCCGATGCGGAACTGGCGACGGCAATCGCCATCATGCAATTGCTGAAACGGCCGCTTCTGCTTGAAGGCGAAGCCGGGGTCGGCAAGACGGAAGTGGCGAAGGCGCTTGCGACGGTGCATGGAACCGATGTTATCCGCCTTCAATGCTATGAAGGACTGGATCAGTCGTCGGCGCTATACGAATGGAACTACCAGCGTCAGCTTCTGGCGATCGAGGCGTACAAATCCGCCATGGGGGGCGGCGATCCTGATCGCATCGAAGACCAAGTGTTCTCGGAAAAATACCTGCTCGAAAGACCGCTCCTCGCCGCCATCCGGCGTAACGAGCCGCCGGTGCTGCTGATCGACGAGGTGGATCGTGCCGACGAAGAGTTCGAGGCCTTCCTTCTGGAGCTTCTGTCGGACTGGCAGATTTCCATTCCCGAACTCGGCACGATCGCGGCCAGCGCCATTCCTCATGTCGTGCTGACCTCGAACGGTACGCGCGAACTTTCGGATGCGCTGCGCCGCCGCTGCCTCTATCACCATGTCGACTATCCGGATGCCGACCGGGAAGCCCGCATAATCATGGCGCGTATACCGCGGGCAGGTGCGGCGCTTTCCGTCCAGATAGCCCGTATGGTCGAAAATATCCGCAAGGAGGACCTGCGCAAGGTGCCGGGCGTCGCTGAGACGCTCGACTGGGCGGCGGCGCTGGTCGGCCTCGACGTCGCTGACCTGCACGACCAGCCGGAGGTCGTTCATGAGACGCTGATGTGTCTTCTCAAGACCCGCGAGGACGGTGTGCGCATGACGCGCGAAGTCGTTCAACGCCTGCTGGGAAAAGTGGCATGAGCTGCTGCATTACATCGCCCACCCTGGACGAACTTGACGAGGTTTCCTGCCTGGTCTCGCGGAAGCTTGCCGACTTCCTTGAGACATTGCGAGGTGCCGCCTTCACTGTCGGCTTGCGTGAAGGGCAGGATGCGGCAGCACTTCTGGAGGCCGGCTACGGGGAAAAGCCCGGATTGCTGCGGCAGGCGTTCAAACATCTGTTTTCGGCGCGGAAGGAAGACTGGGAGAAATTCGACGGCATCTTCGATGCCTTCTGGCTCGGCAAGCGGGTACGCTCGCGGGTTGCCGCGACGGGATTGCCAGCCAACTCCAACAACCCGTCCGTCAAGTCGCTTCAAAATGCCTCACGACAGCAGGGAGCCGGCGAAGCGCTCGACCAGATACCTGCCGGCGACGAAGCCGGCAAACAGGAGCGGACCGGCGAGGGCCGCGCCGAGGGTGCCTCGCGCGCGGAGACGCTGGCCCGGACCGATTTCCGCAGGCTTTCCGATCCCGCCGACGTCGCGGAGGCGCATGCCGCAGCTGCACGGCTGGCCCGCGCCATGCGCACGCGGCTGACGCGCCGCGACCTTGCGCGCCGGCGCGGCTATCGGCTCGATCTCAGGCGCACCATCCACCGCAACATCAGCCATGGCGGAGTGCCGGTGACCCTTGTGAAGCGCCGGCGGAAGCAAAAGCCGCTGCGCCTCGTCATCCTGCTCGACGCCTCCGGCTCGATGAGCATGTATACGGGCACATTCCTGCGTTTCATCCACGGCGTGCTGGACGAATTCCGCGAGGCGGAGGCTTTCCTGTTCCATACACGGCTTGCCCACGTATCGGACGCAATGAAGGAGAAGGATGCAGCCCGTGCGCTCGATCGGCTGTCCATCCTCGCCCAGGGTGCGGGTGGCGGTACGAAGATCGGCGAAAGCCTGGCCACGTTCAACCGCGGGCATGCGGGGCGCGTCATCCATTCGCGCACATGCGTGATGATCGTTTCGGATGGCTATGAGACCGGCGATGCCGAGCTGCTCGGGCGCGAGATGGCGCAGCTAACCAGACGCTGCCGGCGCATTGTCTGGCTCAATCCAATGATCGGCTGGGACGGCTACGCGCCGGAGGCGGCCGGCATCAAGGCCGCGCTACCGCATGTCGACCTTTTCGCGCCCGCGCACAACCTGGAGAGCCTCGCCGCGCTCGAACCCTACCTGGCTAGGCTGTGACGGAGGTGATCATGACCGCCCATGTCGACGTGCTGGATCTTATTGCTCGTCTCAAGGTGGCGGAGCAGCCGTTTGCGCTGGCGACGGTGGTGCGTACGGTTTCAGTGACCGCCGCCAAAGCCGGCGCCAAGGCGGTCATCGGCCCGGATGGCCGTATCGAGGCAGGGTGGATCGGTGGCGGCTGTGCGCGCGGCGCCACGTTGAAGGCCGCGCGGGAGGCGCTGGCCGATGGCCGGTCGCGGCTGATCTCCATACAGCCGGAGAATCTGCTGGAGGAACTCGGCGTGCATGCTGGCGACGACCGCGACGGCATCAGGTTCGCAACGAACATGTGCCCGTCGAAGGGCACCATGGACATATTCGTCGAACCAGTATTGCCGCGCCCAGCCTTGATCGTCCTCGGCTCCAGCCCGGTGGCGTTGGCCCTGGTCGAGCAGGCGAGGCCACTCGGCTTCCATGTCACGCTGGCGGCTCCCTTCGTCGAGTTCAACGAAATACCTGAAGTGGACGCTTTCGTCGACGGCTTCATGCCCGACACGTCCTCGCATGCAAGGTGCTTCGTGGTGGTGTCGACACAGGGCAAGGGCGACGAGGCCGCCCTGAAAGCAGCGCTGGGCGTAGAGGCCGACTACCACGGTTTCGTCGGCAGCCGCCGCAAGATGGCGTCGTTGCGCGAGAAGCTGGTCGTCCAGGGCTTCGGTAGTATGGCAACGCTGGACGATGTCAAGGCGCCGGCCGGCCTCGATCTGGGCGCCATCACGCCGGAAGAGATCGCATTGTCTATCCTGGCAGAAATCACGCGGTGTCGCCGCGCCGGACAGCGCGGCATGCCCGCCCGATCAGAAGCAGAAAAGGCATGAACTTATGGACATGAACGGAAAGGAGCGTATCGAGGCGCCAATCGAAACTGTGTGGCGGGCGCTGAATGATCCGCAGGTGCTGCGCGCATGTATCCCCGGTTGCGAGGCGCTGGACAAGATATCCGACACGCATATGACGGCCAGGGTGGTGCTCAGGGTCGGTCCGATCAAGGCGAGCTTCGAGGGCGCCGTGGAACTCAGCGATCTCGATCCGCCGCGCTCCTACACGATTTCCGGTGAGGGCAAGGGCGGCATTGCTGGCTTCGCCAAGGGTCACGCGGATGTATTGCTTGCCGAAGACGGACCAGGCGTCACCCTGCTCACCTATACGGTCAAGGCGGATGTGGGCGGCAAGATCGCCCAGCTTGGCAGCCGGCTGATCGACTCCACGTCTCGCAAGCTGGCTGGTCAGTTCTTCACCAACCTCGGCAGTCAATTGTCCGATCAAACTGTTTCGGCATGAGGGAACATGCGTGTCGGGCAGTCATGTCCTGCAGCGAATGTCATCTTGAGGTATTCTGCCCGGCTGTGGGACTGCCGTGCTCGACGGCAAGATATCCACCTGGGCCGGCCGAAGCGCCCACACTGAGGGATGTGCAGGAATTCGCTCGGGAGCACATGCCGACACAGAAAGTTGTGCGGACGCTGGCTGTCATAGCCGCAAGTTGATGAAAAGTGGGTTCGATAGCCGCCGGTTCTTCGATCTGACACGACCGAACACCTAAATTTGAGTTCCATTTCGGGCGAGCGCGCTCCTCCGAACCGCGCGTTCAAGGGGCGGCTTCCGCGAAGTCGCCTCTTGGCGTTTCTACTTCATCGGTTGCATGCGCTCCTTCATTGGCGGAGTCAAAGCTCGCGGAGTCGGTTTCTCGAGTTCATCTGCGAGCACAACGTCTTAGATTAAGTCACATCCGGCGGGGCGCTTGTTCCGAGAGATGGCGCCCCGCCGGGTGGTCCGGTCTAGTTGCTGCCATGAAGTATCCGGGGGCTGGCGCCCAGCGAATGGGGCCGGGAGGCTCCTATCGAGCTGATCTCCGAATAGTCGATTGCGGCCGTGGGACTCACGACGGCGGACGAGGGCGCCCGATCGCCATAGCGGTCGTTCCAGGTGTTCCCATTCTGCACGGTCGACTTGATTGCGAAGGCGCTGGATGGGTAATCGATCCTGCTTGTCTCGATCGGTGCGTTGATCTGCGGAGCGGCGTCGCCATAGACGTATCGTGACGATATTCCATCTGCTGCCGTAACCCCCGAAGTGACAAAAATGGCGGCGATCGCCAGAATGTGCCTGTTCATTCACGTCTCCTGTTCTTTCAAATCTCGATGAGTGGGACCGTTCGTCGGCCGGTGCACCGCCGAGATATGCCTTGCGCTGCTCTCCGACGACTACGCGTTCGGGTGGTCGGCACCATACGGATGCGGGGTCTCATACAGACGCGGGATCAGGACGGTGGCTCCTCGTCGCCATGCTCCTTACCGAGTCTTTGGTTGCGCCGCTTTTCGTGGCTGGCTGTTCCGCAAGCATCGCGGTGGCGACCCTAGACCTTAGTATCGGCCGACAGCTTCGTTCGTAGAGTAGGCTGGCGCTGCAGGCTGCTCCATTCTCGCGCCGGCTAACCCGGTGTCCCACGCAGGGGTCGCCGCCTGCCTCCAAACCGGTCATGGGAGCACGTCATGAGTTCCGCACGCCAACAAATAGCATTTGAAGGGACAGCGGCCGACCTCGTGATCCAACGCGTGATGAAGAGCGATTGCGTCGTCGCCGGTGCGGCCAAGGCCGTCAGGCGAGAGGCTTGCGAGGCAAGGCAGGCCGAACGCTGTACTGGCACTGCGCACGATCGCTCGGCGGGACGGCCGATGCCGGAGGCACCAACGGGCCTTTGCGTGCCCCGGCGGGCCCGGATGCTATTCAAATAACAGTACTCATTACCGGAGGCCGCTATGGTGCGACGTGACAGGAAAAAGATCGCCGGCTTGCTGCTATGCATCGGGGCCGTGGCGGTCGTGACTGCCGGGTGGGTCTGGGCTGGCGCGGGCAGCACGATCTCGACGGACAACGCCTATGTCCGCGCAGACCTGACGTCGCTCGCTCCCAAGGTCGCGGGCTATGTCACGGCGGTCGAGGTGGTGGATAACCAGGCGGTGCGGGCAGGGGATGTCCTGTTCCGCATCGACGATCGCGACTATCGCGCACGGCTTGCACAGGCTGAGGCCAATGTCGAAGCCGCCCAGGCCCGCCTTGCCAATGTGGATGCCGAAATTCAGCTCCAGCATGCCCTGGTTCGACAGGCGGAGGCCCAGAAGCTTGCAGCCGTGGCCGAATTGGAGTTCGCAACAAAGGCATCGGACCGTCGCCGCGAACTTGTCCGCAGCAGTGCGGTGAGCCGGGCGCAGGTCGATGAAAGCGATGCCGCACGGTCGAGGGCGGAGGCAGGCGTATCGGCGGCAACGGCAACGGTGGAGGCGCAGAAGCAACGCATCACCGTGCTTGCTGCCCAGCGCGAAGCCGCCCTTGCCGGTGTCGCGCAGGCGTGCGCGGCGCGTGACTTGGCACAGATCGATCTCGACAACACCGTGGTGCGTGCGCCGGTCGACGGTGTCGTCGGCAACCGCCAGGTCCGCGTCGGGCGGCTTGTCGCGCCCGGCGCTTCCCTGATCGACCTGGTGCCGGTCCGCAACGTGTGGGTCGTGGCGAATTTCAAGGAGACCCAGATCGAGCACATTCGGCTTGGGCAGCGTGTGCGCGTCGCCATAGACGCCTATCCGGAACAGATGTTCGAAGGCGAAGTGGACAGTTTTGCGCCGGGCAGTGGGTCCGCCTTCAGCCTGCTTCCGGCAGACAATGCGACGGGGAACTTTGTCCGTGTCGTTCAGCGCATTCCGGTGAAAATCCGGGTGCTCGACAATCCGATCCCGGGCCGGCTCGTGCCTGGCCTGTCCGCGCGTGTCGAGATCCATCGCGCGGAGGCTTCATGACCACGGCCGTTGCAACGGCACCCGGCCGGGAGGGATCTGCTGCAAGGATCCTTCTCGTCGCCGGCATCACGATTGCCGCGCTGACGGAGGCGGTTGCCAGTACGGCCCTGTCGCTCGGGCGCGGCGACCTCATCGGCGACACCCATGCGACGCCCGACGAATTCGCCTGGCTGGATATCGGCTACACCGCCCTGAAGATGATCGGGTTCATGACTGTCCCGTGGCTGGTGGACCGCATCAATCCGCGCACGCTGGTCGTCGGCGCGACGCTGGTCATGGGCATGGCCTGCGCTGCTGCCGGCATCACGGCGCAGTTGGATGTGCTGATCGTGCTGCGCATCGTCCAGGGCTTTTGCGGAGGGGTGCTGCTTGTTGCCGGCCAGGCGGTGCTCTTCCTCGCCTATCCGGCGCGCTGGCAGCCGATGCTTCAAGCCTTGTTCGCGATGGGGGCTGTCGTTGCCCCGGCGACGATTGCTCCGGCCCTCGAGGGCTGGCTGCTCGATAGCCAATCTTGGACATGGATATTCTTCAGCGTCGTGCCGGTGGCGATGGCGGGTGCCGGGTTCCTGCTGCTCGCCGACAGCCCGACGCCGGTCAAGGCCGCGCGGCCTCCGTTCGACTGGCTCGGCTTCTCGCTCGTTTCCACGGCGCTCGTCTGCTTCACCTATGTGTTCAGCCAGGGCAGCCGGTGGGACTGGTTGGAGGAACCGCAGATAGCGTGGCTGGCGCTGATCGGCTGCCTTGCCCTGCTGGCATTTCTCGTCCGTCAGGCAAGCACCCAAGGCCCGCGCCTGCTGGACTTCACCGTGTTCCGGTCGAGCGATTTTGCCTTTGCCTTCTTCGTCAGTGTGGTTGCGGGCGCGGCGTTGTTCGGCAGCGCGTTCCTGATACCGTCCTTTGCCGTCTCCGTGCTTGCGTTCACGCCTACCGACGCCGGGCAGCTTCTACTGCCGAGTGGTGCGCTTTTCGTCGGCTCGCTGCTCATTGCAGCATTCATCATGCAGGTCGGCCGCGTTCCTCCGATCGCCACGGTACCCTTCGGAATCCTGATGGTGATGGCCGCAATGTGGATGCTATCGGGTTCGACCAGCCAGAGCGGCGCGGACGACATGATGGCGGCCATATTGCTGCGGGGCCTGGGCCTTGGCTTCCTGTTCCTGTCGATCACCCTCATCGCCTTCAGCGACCTCACCAGCAGGAACCTTGCGTCCGGCATAGGCCTCTTCAATACCGGTCGGCAGCTTGGCGGCCTCATCGGGATTGCCGTGCTGCAGACGCTGATCGACCATGACGCCGCCGCCAATGGTGCGGTGCTCGGCGCCCATGTCACCTCCGGCACTCCTGCCGTGAGCGAACGGCTGACGTCGATGGCGGCCATGCTCGTGGGGCAGGGAATGGATGCCGCCGCCGCGAGCAGGGCGGCTGCCGCCCTGCTCGGCAAGGCCGTCGCGGGTCAGTCCATTGTGCTTGCCTTCGATACAGCGTTCAACGTGGTCGCCCTGCTTTTTGTCGTCGCTGCGCCAGTGCTGATTGCCTTGAAGATTGGACTTGCGCGGTCTGCGAAATCACGCCCGCCGCTGTCCCTGACGGACTGATTGTGAGGTAATCCGGAACATTGGCGTCTAACGGCCTTCACCCTTGCCTCTCCCGCGAGCGGGCAGGGGAATTGCATAGGACAGGACCGACCCCTCACCGGTTTGCTTCGCAAACCATCCTTGTAACTTATCGATTGCCGGATCCGCTATAGTTGCGGTTGCGGTGGCGGACGCGAGATCGAAGTACCTGAGGGATTGCGAGCCCGTGGGAGAGCCTGATCCTGTGTCCGCCGTTCCATCGACCC
>JBARWP010000459.1:0-2726 GCA_049646905.1 Pseudaminobacter sp.
GCCCTATATCGAAGGATCCAGGGACCGTGTCTTCAGGAATACCTTTGCCGATATCGAGATGATCCTTGAGACCTGCGCCGAGAACGGGACGCGTTTCGAGATCGAATGCTATGACATCGGCCATCTCTACACGCTCGCCCATTTCGTGGATCGCGGGCTGGTCAAGCCGCCGATCTTCATCCAGAGCGTGTTCGGAATTCTCGGCGGCATCGGCACCCATCCAGAAGACGTGGCGATGATGAAACGCACGGCCGACCGCCTTTTCGGCGATGCCTATTGCTGGTCGGTGCTTGGCGCCGGCCGCAACCAGATGCGGATCGCCGCCATGTCCGTGGCGATGGGAGGCAACGTGCGCGTCGGCCTCGAGGACTCGCTCTGGATCGGTCCGGGCAAGCTTGCGCAAAGCAATGCCGAGCAGGTTACCAGGGTCCGTGCCCTGATAGAGGGGTTAGGCCATGAGATAGCCTCTCCCGAAGAGGCCCGGTCCATGCTGCAACTCAAAGGCGGAGACCGCGTCGCGTTTTGATGACATCGAAGGTACCATCGCAAGCGGCCATGGTGCGATCCTGATATTGCCGGAACCACGCCTTGAAGCCTGTGGTTCCAACGTTTCAGCATTCCCGTCCGTCCAGAGCGGTGCGGGTCTCATGGATTTGGATGATCTCCTCACAACCAAGTTCATACCGGTGAGCATAGGATCCGGGCACCGTCGCGGTCACGATCGCGCACAGGCATGAGCTCAGGGCACGTTGTATTCGAAGTCGTGGCACTGCGCGCAGAAGTTCTCCGACCTGCTGTGCTGCTTGTGGCAAAGGTCGCAGGCGGCGAAGGTCGGCCCGTGCGGTGTGGAATGGGGATTGTGCGGCCGGACATCGGCCGTTCTGGTAGCAAGCTCTTCCAGCGAGCCGTGGCAGGCTAGGCACTGCTCGGTGGAAAGAGGTCCCGGTGAGGCCGTCACCCCGTGACATGCCTCGCAGGTGATGCCATTGAGCATATGGACGTGATCGAGAGGGACAGAAAGCGCAAGGGCAAGCGGCGTCCCCTTCTGGTGGCAGGTCCCGCAAGCCCCCGCGTCCATTCCCGGGACGGGGACATGTCCGGGCGGCAGCATTTGTTCGGTGCCGTGGCAGCCGGAGCATTCCGCAGGGCTGGCGGCTCCTGCGATCATCGATGCACCGAAGCCGAGCATCAACGCAATCACAACGGCCGCCGTGCAGAAAAGCAGGCCGACATACCTCGGTCTGCCCCTATGACCAACACTCATCTGGCTGTTCTTTTCCGCTTGGGAGGAAGACCGGCTGTGGTTCGGCCGGCCTTCCCGCCCGGCCTCAGGTCCATTCCACTTCGGTGACGGCATTCTGGCCGGCGATGCGGCCAAAAATCAAGCAGTCCAGGGTGGCGCAGCTCCCGAGCCGCACCGCGCCGTGGACGCCGCCGGCGGCCTCACCGGCACAATAGAGGCCGGGGATGGGCTGATCGGTCTCGATGTCGAGCGCCTGCGCTCGCGTGTTGATCCTGATGCCGCCCATGGTGTGGTGGATCTTGGGGGCAAGGCGCGACGCATAATAGGGCGCGGTATCGAGCGCAAACTGGTCGGCCTGCAGATAACGGCCCTGTTCCTCGTCAACGCCGGCCGCGACCGAGCGGTTGAACCCGTCGATCGTCTCGCGCAGGGGCTCGACCGGGCAATCGTAGGCCGCAGCCATCTCCTCAAACGATTCGTGCCGTTTGACCACTCCTCTTTCCAGCATCCTCTGCATCATGTCGCCCATCAACCGCTCGCCATAGGCAAACCCCTTGGCATCGGTGAAGGCGATGCATTTGTTGCCCGCCTTGATGATTGCATCGGCGCGGATCTTGCGATCCGCCAGTTCGTTGACGAAGCGCCGGCCGGTGATCGTGTCGATCCACAAACCATATTGCGCACCGCAGAACTGCGCGAAGAAGGGATTGAGCCCAAGCCCCCTCTCATCGGGACTGCCCCAGGGACCGAGCTGGATCCAGGAGAGCTGGACCGGCGTACAGCCGATCCGGAGCGCATCACGCAGCGCTTCCGCGGTCGCGCCGGGCTGGTTGGTGGTGTCATATTCTTCCGTCAGCCGGGGATCTTGGATGGTGCGGAAGATGACATCGTTGCCGAAGCCGCCCGTGGCCAGCACAACGGCTTTCCTTGCCTTGATGAAGCGTACCGTGCCGCTGTCTTCGTCCGGGAATGTGTATCCCTCGCGCACCTCCACGCCCTTGACCCGGCCGTCCACATCCCGGAACAGGTATTTGAGCAGAACCCGGGTGCGCGGCACCAGGTCGAGTTCACGCAGCTTTTCGAGCTGCTGCGTAATGATGGCCGAACCACTCTGATTATAGGTGTTGTACATGCGCGGCACGGAGTGGCCGCCCTCCTGGGTCAGCCCTTCCTTGTATCGGGTTCCGAGCTCGTCGATCGTCCACTGCACCGTCTCGAGAGACCCGTAGGCCACGATCCGCGCCAGTTCGACGTGATTGAGGTCGAGGCCAGCCTGCAGCATGTCGCTCAGCAGTAATTCGGGCGAGTCCTCGATACCCGCCTCCTCCTGCAGGGGCGAGCCGGCCGCGGAAACGACCCCGCCATTGATAATGGAATTGCCGCCGGGCGTGCGCATCTTCTCCAGGACGACTACGGAGGCACCAGTCTTGCGCGCTTCATGGGCTGCGGCAAGACCGGCAAAGCCGCTGCCGACCACCACGAC
>JBARWP010000460.1:0-9579 GCA_049646905.1 Pseudaminobacter sp.
ATGCAGCGCATCATCTGGCTGCGCGGTCCGTTGAATTCGGCAATGCCCAGCGCCTCGCGCACGACCTTATCCTCCAGCCCCAATATCCGTGCGCCGATTGCGGCGACGCCGAGCGCCACCCAGGCGCCCGAGGTGTGGTACTCGGCAGCCGTGGCGTGCAGCGCGATGCCGGCGCGGATGGCGACCTCATAGCCGACGATCAGATGCGCAAGCGCCTCGCTGCCGCTGATGCCGGCGCCATCGCCGGCAAAGGCGGCCAGCCCGGCAAAGGAGCCGCAGCCGGCATGGCCTTTGGTGAGCGGATGGCCGTCATGGGCATCGAAACCGTCGATGGTGGTGGAATTGGCCAGCGCGGAGCCCGCCGGGCTGACGCGACGTCCATCGAACAGGAAGCGGCCAGCGGTGCCACCGAACTGCGCATGGGCGACCGAACGCACGATCCGACTGGAGGGCAGTTGCGAGCCGGCAGCGGCAACCCCGATGAGATCGAGCAGGCAGCGCTTGGCCTGATGCACGACCTGCGGCGGCGCGGTATCGAGCCGAAAGTCGCGGATGAAGGAAAGCGTGTCGGACATGATGACCATCACTCCCTCGACACGCCGCGGCTACCCCGCACGCCGTCGCTGGCTGCATCATTCCGGCAGGAGACGGGCTTGGCTGTCAGAAAACCGCCATTTACGGACGAGATTTTAGCTCGAACGTCAGAACTTTCCAGCCAATACAGAAATAGCGGCACAGTGCGCTGCTATTTCTAAAATGACTATCGAAGCTTACCGCGGCTTCTTACCGAACACCTTGATGTATTCGGCCTCACCACCCTTGGCGAGCGCCTTGGCCTGGCGCACCCAATCGTCACGCTCGATGCGACCGCGGAAATTGAGATAGCCCTCGACCCAGGCGCGCTCCACCTTCTTCCACCCTGCAATCTGGGCAAAGGTATAGATGCCAAGCTCATTGAGCAGCCGCTCGATCTTGGGACCGACGCCGGCGATCAGCTTGAGGTCGTCCGGCTTGGCCGGACGCTTGATTGCGATCGGACGCCCCTTTTCGGATGACGGCACGGCTGCAAGCGCGGCAGAAATTGCAGGCGCAGCGGTCTTCTTCGTCTTCGCCTTCGCGCCGATGGCGGCACGCGCGGCTTCGGGCGACGGCGCCGTCTGCACCCTGCGTGGCTGCTGCCCGCGCCGGCCTTTGGCTTGTGCCTCTTCCTTCGGCGTCGAGGACAAGGCGGAAGCGACCTCGCCACTGACTGCCTGCCGTCCCTCGCCCGTCTTGGTCAGCGACTTCTCCGGTGCGGATTCGCCCGGCCGTGCGGAAACCTTCTTCGAGGATGCGGCTTTCGGACGTGCCCTGGCTTCCAGAGCCTTGGCCGGTGTCGCCTCGGCAGCCACGGCGGGCTGTTTGGCCGCGCGGGTTGCCTTCGTCGCCTTGCGCGGTGCATCGTCGGTCGGCGGCGCAGAGGCAGGATCGATCTCGCGCTTCTCCTCGAAGCTGATTACCGGCTCCATCTCGGCAAGCACGTCGTCGGAAAGCCAGCACAGGCTCTTGTGACCGCCGCCGAGATCCCTCAAGGGCGGCAGCTTCGTTTCGCAGCGGTTGTCGGGCACAAGATGCTTGTAGCGGCAGCGGGTCTGGAACGGGCAGCCGCTCGGCGGGTTCATCACCGAAGGAATGTCGCCCTCCAGCACGATGCGCTTCTTGACCACGCTGGTATCGGCGATCGGGATCGCCGACAAAAGCGCTTCCGTATAGGGATGATAGGGCGGCGCGAAGATCTGGTCGGTCGTGCCCTGCTCCACGATATGGCCGAGATACATCACCACCACGCGGTCGGCGATATAGCGCACCACCGAAAGGTCGTGGCTGATGAACAGCATCGTCGTCTTGTTCTTGCGCTGGATGTCCATCAAGAGTTCGGTGACCGCCGCCTGCACCGACACGTCGAGCGCCGAAACCGGCTCGTCGGCCACCACCACCTTGGCATTGCCGGCAAAGGCGCGCGCCACGCCGATGCGCTGCTTCTGGCCACCGGACAATTGGCGCGGCATGCGCTCGGCGAACGCCCGCGGCAGCTTGACCAGATCAAGCAGTTCCAGCATGCGCTGCCTGCGCTCGGCAGGGTTCTTGCCGACCTTGAACTTCTCCAGCGTGCGGATGATCTGTGAGCCGACGGAATGGCTCGGATTGAGCGTATCGAACGGGTTCTGGAACACCATCTGGATCGAGGAGACGGTTTCGACGTCGCGTTCCTCGACCGGGGTCGACTCGATCTCGTGATTGTCGAGCGAAATCTTGCCGTCGCTCGCCGTCTCCAACCCGAGCAGCACCTTGGCCAGCGTGGACTTGCCGCAGCCGCTCTCGCCCACGATGGCGACAGTCTCGGACTCGCGCGCCTCGAAGCTGATGCTCTCATTGGCCTTGACTACGCGGCCCTCGCCGCCGCCGAACACCTCATTGGCCGAGACGCGGTAATATTTGCGCAAATCGTCTATCTTCAGCACAGGCTTGCCGGGAACGACCTGCTCCTTCTCGGTCTTCGTTCCCTCCGGCAGCGCCGACCAGTCGATCTCGTCGAAGCGCACGCACCGGCTGTGGTGGTTGTCGTGCCCTTCCACCGGGATCATTGGGATTTCGGCGGCATTACACACACCCTCGACGAAGTGATGGCAGCGCGGGCCGAAATTGCACCCTCTCGGGCGCTCGTGCGGCAGCGGCAGCTGGCCGGGAATGGCAATGAGCGGCCGCGAATTCTTGTCGGCACCCGGCAGCGGGATCGAGCGGAACAGCCCTTGCGTATAGGGGTGGCGCATACGGTCGAACACGTCCTTGACGCTGCCCGTCTCCACCGCCTCGCCCGAATACATGACAGTGATGCGGTCGCAGGTCTCGAGGATCAGGCCGAGATTGTGCGACACGAAGATCATCGAGGTGCCGAACTCCTTGCCCAGCCCCTTGACCAGTTCCACGATACCGGCCTCGACGGTGACGTCCAGCGCGGTGGTCGGCTCGTCGAGCAGAAGCAGCGCCGGCTTCGACAGCAGTGCCATGGCGATCACGATGCGCTGCTGCTGGCCGCCCGAAAGCTGGTGCGGATAGGATTTCATCATCCGCTCCGGGTCGGGCAGGCGTACCGCCTTCAGCATCTCCAGCGAGCGGTCATAGGCCTCCTGCTTGGACACCTTATCATGGATGAGCGGCACTTCCATCAACTGGCGCCCGACCTTCATGGCCGGGTTGAGGCTCGCCATCGGCTCCTGGTAGATCATGGCGATCTTGTTGCCGCGGATGGCGCGAAGCTCCTCCTCCGACATGTCGCCCATGTCCTTGCCCTGGAACTTGATGCGGCCGCCGACGATCTTTCCGACATTGGACAGGTCGCGCATGATGCCGAGCGAGACGGTGGACTTGCCGCAGCCGCTCTCGCCGACGATGCCCATCGCCTCGCCGGGCATGACGGTGCAGGAAAAGTCCATCACCGCCGGTATCTCGCCACGCCTCGTGAAGAAGGAGATGGAGAGATTCTCGATCTCGATGATGGGATCGGCTGGTTTGCGAACGGTTTCGTTCATGACTGGCTCCTTCTCCGGGCAGGGCCAGCTGGCCGACCACTAATCCGGCTAGATCGAGTTCCTTGGCACCCCCGCGGCAACATGGTCCGTTCCCTCAATCCTTCATCGATTGCTCGCGCAGCGCATCGGCGAGCAGGTTGAGGCCGAGCACGAAGGACATCAGCGCGAATGTTGGCGGTAATGCCGGATGGATGAAGGAACGCAGCAGGCGGCTGGCATCCTTGATCGCGGTGCCCCAGTCCGGGCTTTCGGGCGCAAGCCCCAGCCCGAAATAGCCGAGTGTGCCGAGCAGGATGGTGGTGTAGCCGATGCGCAGGCAGGCATCCACGATCAGCGGGCCGCGCGCATTGGGCAGGATTTCCCACAGCATGATGTACCATGGGCTTTCGCCGCGCGTCTGCGCCGCCGCCACATAGTCGCGCGTCTTGATGTCCATCACCAGCCCGCGCACGATGCGGAACACGCCGGGACTGGAGGCGAACACCACCGCCACGAAGATGTTGAGTTCGTTCGGGTCCATGCTGACGATGCCGAAGGGATCGGCATCGAAGACCAGGCCGATATAGATCCAGCCGCCGATCAGGATGGTCGCCGCCAGCAGGATATAAAGCCGTTCCGGCCGGTTCTTGAAGCGTGTGTAGAACAGCACGCAGAAGAAGATGATCGGAAAGATGAAGAACAGGCCCGCCATGCCGTAGGGGATCGGTGTCTCCATGATGCCGGGCGTCACCAGCAGGTAGAACAGGAGGATGACCGGGAAGGCCAAAACGAGATTGGCCAGGAACGACAGGATGGAATCCACCCGCCCGCCGTAATAGCCCGCCGGCAGGCCGAGCGTGATGCCAACCATCAGCGCAAAGGCAGTGGCCAGCGGCGCGATCGCCAGCACGATCTGGCTGCCATAGACCATGCGGCTGAAGACATCGCGGGCGAGCTTGTCGCCGCCGAACAGATAGACGGCGCCGGAATCCGGCACGATGGCGCCCGGCAGCGCATCCTTCATGATCGGGATCTGCGCCAGCGGGTTGAAGGGCGATATCTGGCTGGCCAGGATGGAGGTGAACAGCCAGAACAGGCAGATGGCGACGCCGGCAATGCCGACACCGCTGTCGAACAACTGGCCGTAGAGGCCGAGCCGCTTCTTGAAGACAATGCTTGTGCCGAGCACGATGGCAAGTGCCAGCCAGACCGGCCAGAAGCGGACAAGCACGCCCAGAACGATCTGGACTCCCGAGATATATTCGATCGCGCCCATCTATTGCACCCTGATGCGTGGATTGAGATAGGCGTAGCCGACATCCGAGATGAGCTGGGTGACCAGCACCACGAAGACGGAAATCAGCGAACAGCCGAGCAGGAGGTCGATGTCGTTGTTGCCGGCGGCCTCAACCAGCACATAGCCGAAGCCCTGGTAGCGGAACATCACCTCGACCACGACGACGCCGGTGAGCAGCCACGGGAACTGCAGCATGATGACGGTGAACGGCGCGATCAGCGCATTGCGCAGCGCATGCTTGATAACGACCGTCGAAAAACTCAGGCCCTTGAGCCGCGCGGTGCGGATATATTGCTGCGTCATCACCTCGACCATCGAGGCCCGGGTCATGCGCGCGATATAGCCGATGCCATAGATGGCCATGGTCATCACCGGCAGGGTGAAATTGTAGAAGGTGATGCCCTGGCTGGTGGCGCTTGCGGCAGAACCGTTGAGCCAGCCGAGCCACGAAGCGAAGATGACGGTGAAGATGACGCCCGAGACATATTCCGGCGTCGCCGTGGTGGAGATGGAGGCGACCGACAAGGTGCGGTCAGTACGCGTGCCCTCACGCATGCCCGCCAGGATGCCGATCAACAGCGAGATCGGCACCATCACCGCCATGACCCAGAACATCAATATGCCGGTGGCACCCAGCGCAGGGAAAAGCTTGTTGGCCACCGTCGTGCGGAACTTGGTGGAGCAGCCGAAATCGCCCTGGAGCACACCGGAGAAGGTCGGCACGTCGGGCTCGTCGCAATAGCGGAAACGCGGGACCGGATTGCCGTTGGCATCCAGGACCGGCTGCTTGGGCCACACCCCGAGCCACTGTCCGTAGCGGACGAAGAAATTCTGCCGATAGCCGTTCTTGACCAGCCAGCTCTCAAGCTGCTCGCTCGTGGCGCGCTGTTCGGTCTGGCTGATAGCCAGTTTCTTCAGATTGGGCTCGAGATTGACGAGGAAGAAGACCACCAGCGTCAGGCACAGCATGGTGAGCAGCATGACACCGAGGCGGCGTAGGACGAAAGCGAGCATGAGACTCCCCTGCCGGTTTGGTTGGGGTCAATGCATGGTCCGGGAAATCACGGAAGGATTTCCGCGGCAATTCATGCGCTGGTTCGAAAAGATGCCCCGAGCATGCCGTGTGCGCAATCGCGAACACGGCCGACGCTGCCGGACGATTTTCGAAACGAGAGGAAGGGGCACGGCGCGCCCCTTCCGGCCGGTCCGGCACGTGTCACGCCTCGTCGAGCCAGACCTTGCCGAGATCGATCTCGAATGTCGGGTGCATGCCGTGATTCTTCACCGCCGCAACCGAGTGGTTGTAGAGCTTGCGCCAATAGGGCTGGATGATGATGCCGGAGTCCTGCAGGAGCTTTTCGATGTCCTCCATCAGCACCTTGCGCTTCTCGGCATCGGACACGGCAAGCGCTTCGCCGAGCTTCTTGTCGAACTCGGGGCTCGACCAAGCGGTTTCGTTCCAGGCCTCGCCGGTGCGGTAGCCCAGCGCAAGCACCTGCACGCCGAGCGGACGCATGTTCCAGTTGGTCATCGAGAACGGATACTTCGTCCAGTCGTTCCAGAAGGTCGAGCCCGGCAGGACGGTACGCTTGACCTTGATGCCGGCCTCGCGCAACTGGGCGGCGATGGCATCGCCGGTGTTCTTGTGCCAATCCTCGTCCACGGTGATGAGTTCATGTTCGAAGTCGCCCTGCCCGGCTTCTTCCATCAAGGCCTTGGCCTTTTCCATGTCGCGCTTGATCGCCGGAAGCTCGAAATATTCCGGATGGATCTGGCAGACATGATGGTTCTCGGCAACCGTGCCGGCCCCGCCATAGCCAAGCTGCAGGATGGTGGCGTTATCGACGGCAAGCTGCAGCGCCTGTCGCACCTTCTGGTCGTCATAGGGCTTGTTGGCGACGTTGGTGCGCGCCACCAGCGTGGTGGCCGTCACCACTTCCGACTTCACCAGGTCGAGCCCGTCGAGGATCGGCACATAGTCGGCCGAGGTCTCGTAATTGGCATGGATTTCGCCGGCCTCAAATGCGCTGACGGTTGCCGCCGGATCGGTGCCGTAGTCGATGAATTCGATGCCGTCGAGATAGGCTTCGCCGCCCCACCATTTGCCGTCCTCGCGGCGCTTGTAGACGACGCGGCTGCCGACATCGAAGGAAACGAGTTCGAACGGTCCGGTGCCGATCGGGTTCTTGGTGAAGTCCGCACCCGTCTCGTCGAAGGTGCGATGAACGACCAGGCCCGGATAGTCGGCCAGGTTCGGCACGAAGGAGATGTCGGATTCCGTCAGCGTGATCTTGACCGTATGGTCGTCGACCTTGGTGATGGCGCCTTCGCGCGCCTTGCCGGTTTCCTTGTCGACCAGCGTGCCCATGCGCGCGGCCATGGAGTTGCCTTCCGCCTTGCTGTCGCACCAGCGGTTGAGGTTGTAGATCACGTCATCGGCATTGAAGGTGTCGCCATTGGTCCAGACGGCGTTCTGGCGCAGCTTGAGGACATATTCGGTGGCGTCGTCGTTTACTTCCCAACCCTCGAGCAGATAGGGCTCGAACGTATAGTCGCGCGTGTACTTGACCAGCGGCTCCAGCGACTGGCGCTGTGAATTGGCGATCTCGGACCAGTCCGCCATGCGCGGGTCCTTGGGCGCCTTGATGAACATGGCGATCTTGATGACGCCGCCCTTTTTCGGCTCCTGCGCCAGTGCCTGAGTGGGTGCAGCGAGCCCGATCATGCCATAGGCCATGGCAGTTGAAGCGCCAAATGCGCTTGCCAGGGCAAGAAATTCGCGGCGGTCCATCTTGCCCGCCTTGGTGCTCTCGGCAAGTTCACGGATATGATCCGGAACGACATCCCCATTACTCTTGTAGAACGTCATCGATTTCTCCCATTTTTTGGCTTTTCCGCCTATTAACATTTCGCATCCCGCCCTCCTTGTCAAAGAGTGCAGGGCACAAAACTTGCAATGGAATGTGCAACTTTGAACGGCAGGCAGTTTGTGCAATTACGACAATTATGGCGCAAACTCGCAAATTTCCGCGAGAATCCTGCAAATTCTTTCGCGCAATCAAACTGCGGCGATTCTCTGTGGACACACACAATGTCGTGACACCTTACGTGAGGTCCTGCGTAACTGTTTCGCGCCGTGCTGACACCCTCAACCGCTTGGCTATGTTGACAAGCAGTGGTGAAGTTCGATCATGCCCACGGCGAGCTTCTGGAGGGAACCATGACCACCCCGGCCAACCGCAGTCTTTCGATTCCGGCTCTCCTGCTTCTTTCGCTGTCCTGGTTCGCCTTGCCGGCATCGGCGCAAACGCCGGAGGCAAAGACTGTCGTCACCACCGAAAACAGCGACTATTTCGGCTTCGACCTGCGCTCGGAACAGAATGTGACGCTCGACCAGTGCAAGAGCACCTGCCTCGGCGATTCCTCCTGTCGCGCCTTCACCTACAACACCAAGGCCAAATGGTGCTTCCTGAAATCGGATTTCAGCGTGCTGAAGCCGTTCAACGGCGCGGTCGCCGGCAAGGTCGTCGCCTACAATAGCGATCCCGATATCGGCGCGCCGCCGCAGCTTGCCTTCTTCGGCGCCGGCATGATCGACGAGGCGCGCCAGTTCCGCGCGAGTCTCACCGACGGCCCGATCGCGGTAGGCGAGGAAGGGGTCGCCGCACTCAGCGAGCAGGCCGAAGAAGCCATGCGCAACGGCGATCCGCGCACGGCCATGCAGAAGCTGACCATAGCCGCAGCGACCACGCCGGATGATGGCGCGGTATGGATCGAGCTTGCCCGCGCCATTCTCGCCGTCCAACCCTCCAACGGCGAGGAAACGGCGAAGCTGCAGCGTGACGCGAGCTCGGCCATCTGGAACGGCTATCAGCTGCTGCGCACCGCGGCGACACGTGCCGACGCGCTTGCGGTGATGGCGGTGGCGCTCGACCGGCGCGAACTGTTCCGCCCGGCCCTTCAAGCCTATGAGGCAAGCCTGGCGCTGGTCAACTCGCCGGCGATACGTGCGGAATATGAGGACTTGAAGGCCCGCAAGGGCTTCCGCATCGTCGATCACACAGTCGACAATGACAGCGCCTCGCCGCGTATCTGCGCGCAGTTCTCCGAGGAACTCGTCAAGACCGGGATCGATTATTCGCCCTTCGTGCGCGTCGACAATGCAGCCCCCAGGGCGATCGAGGCGAAGGACCGGCAGATCTGCGTGGAGGGACTGGAACATGGCCGCCACTACAGCGTCTCGTTCCGCAGCGGCCTGCCTTCTTCCATCGGCGAAGTGCTAAGCGCGCCGGTTGCCCTGTCCATCTATGTGCAGGACCGCGCCGCCTCGGCCCGCTTCACGGGCGACAGCTTCGTGCTACCGGCAACGGCACGGCGCGGCATCCCGCTCGTCACCGTGAATACTTCGTCCGCCGACCTGAAGCTCTACCGCATCGGCGACCGTTCTCTGGCCCAGCTCCTCACCGGCTATCAGTTCCTCCGCCAGCTCGACGGCTACGACATTTCCAGCATTTCCGACCAGATGGGCGAGCCGGTCTGGGAAGGCCAGATCGAAATCGCCAACGAGCTCAACAAGGAAGTGACGACCAGCTTTCCGGTCGATGAGGCCCTGCCTGAGCGCAAGCCGGGCGTCTATGTGCTGACGGCCCAGCCGCAGAACGACCGCAGCGAAACCTACGAGGCACGCGCCACCCAATGGTTCGTCGTCTCCGATATCGGGCTTTCCACCTATAC
>JBARWP010000461.1:0-2209 GCA_049646905.1 Pseudaminobacter sp.
GACGGCAGCCAGACCGTGGTGTGGCTGGGGCGGGGAGATCGGGTCTATGGCGCGCTCACCGTCGCCGACCGTCCGCGCGCGACCTCGGCCGCGGGGTTGGCTGCGCTCAGAGCGGCTGGGGTGGGCACCATCGCCATGATGACCGGCGACCGGCGCTCTGTCGGCTTGCGGATCGCCGCGGAGCTCGGACTGGAAGCAAAACATGTCCATGCCGATCTGCTGCCTGAAGACAAGGTCCGGCTGGTGGGCGAACTGGCGAGGAATGGGAAAGTCGCCTTTGTCGGCGACGGGGTAAACGACGCCGCCGCGCTAGCGCGGGCCGATGTCGGCATTGCCATGGGCGCGGCGGGCAGCGACGTCGCCTTGCAGGCAGCCGATGTAGCGCTTCTGTCCGAGGATATGGCCCGCCTCGCCGCTGCGCACCGGTTGGCGCGCCGTACCCGCCGGGTCATCCGTCAGAACCTCGCCTTCGCCATCGGTATGATGCTGCTTCTGGTCGCCTCAAGCCTGCTTTTTGCCTTGCCGCTGCCGCTCGCGGTCGTAGGACACGAAGGCGGCACGGTGCTGGTGGTGCTGAACGGCCTCAGGCTTCTCGCCGACCCGATCCGGGCGCGCAGTGCGATCTCACTGCTACGCCGACCCGACGCCAGTCCTGTAGAGCCTTTATATCAGTCAGGAGGTTGACCGGTTAAAGGCCGTGGCCCGGAAATGATGCGACGGTACCGAAACTGGCAGTAGGGCCGCCTCAAGGGGCCGCCCGCAAACACAACAGCAATTGTTCGACCTCGCAACAGTGTGACATGATGCAGCATGGATGGCCGAGCGCAATATTCTCATCGCATCGATAGGGTCGGTGTTGCAGAAGGATGCGTAGTTGATGACGGAAGCGGAGCGCTACGACGCCATCGTGATCGGCAGTGGCGAGGGCGGGAAATACCTCGCCTGGCACCTGGCGCAAGCCGGTCAGAAGGTAGCCGTCATCGAGCGACGCTGGATCGGCGGCTCGTGCCCCAACATCAACTGCCTGCCCAGCAAGAACGAGATCTGGAGCGCGGGCATCGCTCATGCCGTTGCCCACGCCGGGGAATACGGCGTTGCGACCGGCCCCGTCTCGGTCGACATGAAGACGGTCGTGGCGCGCAAGCGCGCCATGGTCGAAAGTCTCGTGGCGTTTCATCTCGAACGTTACGAGGCGACGGGCGCGGAACTCATCATGGGCAACGCCCGCCTCATCGGACCAGAAACGATCGAGATTGCCTTGAACGACGGCGGGACACGACTGCTCGCCACGGACAAGCTGTTTCTCAATCTTGGAACACATGCAACCATTCCGCCCGTTCCAGGGCTCGCCGAAGCCGGACCGCTCACCCATATCGAAGCGCTCGAACTGGACCGGTTGCCGGGACATCTGATCGTGCTCGGCGGGGGCTATGTCGGCCTTGAACTCGCGCAGGCCTATCGACGTTTCGGCAGCCGCGTCACCATTGTGGACCGTGGGCCACGGCTGCTGAAGCGCGAGGATGAGGATGTTTCCGAAGAAGTCCGGCGGATTCTGGAGGCGGAAGGCATGGAGGTGTTTTTGTCGGCTGAAGTCGAGAAGGTGGAGGGCCGGTCGGGCGAAAGCGTGCGCGCCACCATTCGGACGCCGGACGGTTCGAAAGTGATCGAGGGCACTGAGATTCTGATCGCGGCCGGCCGCACCCCCAACACGCAAGGCATAGGGCTTGAAGAGGCAGGCATTGCACTGACGGATCGCGGCACCATCAAGGTGAACGATCGACTGGAGACAACTGCAAGGGACGTCTGGGCCATCGGAGAATGCGCGGGAAGTCCGCAATTCACCCACGCATCGCTCGATGATTTCCGAATTATCCGCGACAATCTCGGCGGTGGCGACAGAACGACCACCGGGCGGCTGATGCCCTATTGCATGTTCATCGACCCGCCGCTTGCCCGCATCGGCATGAGCGAAGCGGAAGCGCGGGCCAATGGAATGGATATGCGCGTTGCGAAACTGCCGATGAAGGCGGTGCTGCGGACGCGGACCACCTCGCAAACCGCAGGCTTCATGAAGGCGCTGGTCGATCCGCAGGATCGGATCGCAGGCTTTACCATGATCGGCTCGGAGGCCGGGGAAGTGATAGCCGTGGTGCAGGCGGCCATGCTCGGCGGGTTGCCCTACGGTGTTCTGCGCGACGCCATTCTTGCG
>JBARWP010000462.1:0-2074 GCA_049646905.1 Pseudaminobacter sp.
TTTTCAGCGTGCTCGGCCCATGGCTGCTGGGGAAGGCGACCGATCTGATCGTCACCGCCGTTGCGGCGTCGGCCGGGGTCGACTTCTCCGCGCTCGCGCGATTGCTCGCCGTCACGCTGGCCCTGCAGGTCTTGGCCGCGCTGACCAACTGGCAGCAGGCCTGGCTCACCAACGACGTCGTGCAGAAGCTCGGCCGGGCTCTGCGGCGGCTGGCCGAGGAGAAACTGGGCCGCCTGCCTCTCGCCTGGTTCGACCGCCAGCCGCATGGCGAGGTGCTCAGCCGCGTCACCAACGACATCGACAATGTCAGCCAGAGCCTCCAGCAGCTTCTCAGCCAGCTGCTGATGTCCCTGATGCACGTGATCGGGGTGCTGGCGATGATGCTCGTGCTCTCGCCCCTGCTGACGCTCGCCGCGGTCCTGAGCCTTCTCGCCTCGCTGGCGATCAGCCGGTGGCTGGCGCTTCTTTCGCAGCCCCGCTTCGTCGAGCAATGGCGCTGGACCGGCGTGCTCAACGGCCAGATCGAGGAAAACTACACCGGCCACATATTGGTGAAGGTCTTCGGCCACCAGGACGAAGCACGCGCGCGGTTCGAGGCGAGCAACCAGGCGCTGCGCGACAATGCCTTTCTCGCGCAGTTCCTGTCGGGCCTGATCCAGCCGGTCATCATGTTCGTCGGCAATCTCAGCTTCATCGCCGTGGTGATCGGCGGCGCCCTAACGGTCGCGGCGGGCGGGCTGACCATCGGCACGTTGCAGGCCTTCATCCAATATGTGCGCCAGCTCAACCAGCCGGTGTCGCAGCTCTCGGGCATGGTCGCGATCCTGCAATCGGCCGCAGCCTCCGCCGAGCGCGTCTTCGAGCTTCTGGACGCGCCGGAACTCGTTCCCGACCCGGCGGAGCCGGCCGGCCCCGGAGCGGGAAAGGGGCATGTCGTCTTCGACCGCGTCCGCTTCCGCTACGATCCGGCCGTACCGCTGTTCGAGGACGTCAGCCTCGAGGCCCTTCCCGGCCGGACCGTGGCGATCGTCGGGCCGACCGGGGCCGGCAAGACGACGCTTGTCAACCTCCTGATGCGTTTCTACGAGATCGACGGCGGCGCCATCTCGCTCGACGGCGTCGACATTCGCGCCATGAGCCGCGAGACGCTGCGCAGGCAGTTCGGCATGGTTCTCCAGGACACCTGGCTGTTCAGCGGAACCATCCGCGACAACATCGCTTATGGCCGCGAGGGCGCCACCGAGGATGATATCCTTGAAGCCGCCCGCATCTGCCATGTCGACGATTTCGTGCGGGCCCTGCCGCAGGGCTACGATACGCCGATCGACGAGAACGGCAGCGGCCTCAGCGTCGGCCAGCGCCAGCTCCTGACCATTGCCCGCGCCTTCCTCGCCAGGCCGGTCGTGCTGATCCTCGACGAGGCGACGAGCTCGGTGGACACCCGCACCGAGGTCCTCGTGCAAAGGGCCATGGCGCATCTGAGGAGCGGACGCACCAGCTTCGTCATCGCCCATCGCCTCTCGACGATCCGCGATGCCGATCTGATCGTCTACATGGAGCGCGGCAACGTCGTCGAGCAGGGCACGCATGACGAATTGATCGCCCGCCAGGGACACTATTGGCGCCTCCATCGCTCGCAGTTCGCCGAAACCGGATGAAGCGCAGCCGCATGGGCGGCGGCGTCCCGGAAGAAGACGCAGACGCTCAGGCGGGAAGCGGGCCGGCGCCGAGAAAGCTCAAGGATTGGAGTGGAAACCTTCGACAGCGTTTTCGGCGCTCCGGCCGGCACGCCGGCGAAGGCGGCCAGCATGGTCTCCTGCGACCTGCCTCTTGCGATCCGCGAGTTGGCAAGGACCCGAAACGCCACGCAGAGGATGCCGCTGCGCGTATCCGATCGCCGGCTCAGGCCGGGTCTCGCTCCCAGTACCAGGCTATATACATGTTCTTACGATCGTGCCGACGGCTTTTCAGCAGGGCGCGGATAAGCCGGACATCCTCCTTTTCACAGGCGGCCCACACAAAGGTCCCGTCATCGATGGAAGCAATCGCTCTTCGGGCTTCTTCCGCAAGAGCG